>NZ_JALJRP010000012.1:0-151420 GCF_024519715.1 Pseudomonas sp. Pse35
GGCCGCTTCGCGCCCCAGCGGGAGCAAGCTCCCTCGCCACAGTTACCGATTCTGTCTTAACTGACTGGCATTACCCATTTCGGGAGCCTTTTCTGGTTAAGCGAACGACTTACATATTCGGGTAAGTCGGCCCGCCCGCGCCTTCCGGCGTCACCCAGGTGATGTTCTGCGAAGGGTCCTTGATGTCACAGGTCTTGCAGTGCACGCAGTTCTGGGCGTTGATCTGGAAGCGTTTCTCGCCGTCTTCCTTGGTCACCACTTCATACACGCCAGCCGGGCAGTAGCGCTGCGCCGGTTCATCGTAGAGCGGCAGGTTGGTGCCGATCGGGATGCTTGGGTCTTTGAGCTTCAAGTGGCACGGCTGCTCTTCTTCATGGTTGGTGCCGGAGATGAACACCGAGCTCAGCTTGTCGAAGCTCAGCTTGCCGTCGGGTTTGGGGTAGTCGATCTTCTGGCTGTCTTTGGCCAGCTTCAGGCAGGCGTAGTCCGGCTTGGTGTCGTGCAGGGTGAAAGGAATCTTGCCGCCGAAAATGTTCTGGTCGAGCCAGTTGAAACCGCCGCCGATGATTGCGCCGAACTTGTGCACGGCCGGGCCGAAATTACGGCTGGCGAACAGTTCTTCATACAGCCAGCTGGCTTTGAAGCTGTCGACATATGTGGTCAGCTCATCACCGCCCTCGGATTCGGCAAACAGGCGGTCAGCCACGGCGTCGGCGGCGAGCATGCCGGACTTCATCGCGGTGTGACTGCCTTTGATCTTGGCGAAGTTCAGGGTGCCCAGATCGCAACCGATCAGCGCGCCGCCCTTGAAGACCATCTTCGGCAGCGAATTCAGGCCACCTTTGCAGATCGCACGGGCGCCGTAGCTGACCCGCTTGCCGCCTTCCAGGTACTGGGCCAGCACCGGGTGGTGCTTGAGGCGCTGGAATTCATCGAACGGCGACAGGAAGGTATTGCTGTAGGACAGGTCGACGATCAGGCCGACCACGACTTGATTGTTTTCCAGGTGATAAAGGAACGAGCCACCGGTGTTCTCTTTACCCATGATGTCCAGCGGCCAACCGGCGGTGTGCACCACCAGGCCCGGCTGGTGCTTGGCTGGGTCGATTTCCCAGATTTCCTTCAGGCCAATGCCGTAGTGCTGGGCGTCGGCGTCGCTGTCCAGGTTGAAGCGCTGGATCAGTTGCTTGCCGATGTGGCCACGGCAACCTTCGGCGAACAGCGTGTACTTGCCACGCAGCTCCATGCCCGGGGTGTACAGGCCGTCTTTTGGCTTGCCTTCACGGTCGACGCCGAGGTCGCCGGTGATGATGCCGCGTACCACGCCGTTCTCGTCGAACAGCGCTTCCTGGGCGGCGAAGCCTGGGTAGATTTCCACGCCGAGGTTCTCGGCCTGCTGGGCCAGCCAGCGGCACAGGTTGCCCAGGGAAATGATGTAGTTGCCTTCGTTGTGCATGGTCTTGGGCACAAAGAAGTCGGGCACCTTGGTGGAGGCTTCCGGGCTGCGCAGTACATAGATGTCATCGCGCACCACGGGCGTGTTGAGCGGGGCGCCGAGTGCTTTCCAGTCCGGGAACAGCTCGTTCAGGGCACGTGGTTCAAACACGGCACCGGAGAGGATATGGGCGCCGACTTCGGAGCCTTTCTCGACCACGCAGACGCTGATTTCCTTACCGGCTTCGGCGGCCTTCTGCTTCAGTCGGCAGGCGGCAGACAGGCCAGCCGGGCCAGCGCCGACGATGACCACGTCGAATTCCATGTATTCGCGTTCCACAGGCTATCTCCTACTCAAGGCTCAACAGGCTTTTTTTTCTAATGGATGGAGGTTCGGTGTGGTTCTGCGCGAAGGCAGCACCCACCTGTCTCTCTAGGTGGCGCATTATATATAGACCACTGACAGCGTCCAATACAAACGTTTGTTTGAATTGCCTGCAGCCTAGATAAATCAAAGCAACGGGGCTTATGACTGACCATTTTGCCGTATTGACCAGAATAGGCGTTCCGGTCAAGATACGGTCGGCTTTGCGCTTCCCGTAGGCAGACTGCAGGTTTCAAGAGCACGTCCAAAGACAGGCTGAAGGCAATGAAGGTGATGCGCACCCAAACGTTGGAGCGCAGTTTACACGCCGCGATAAAGAATGACCTCTCAGTCACCACTGACGAACGGTCGTCATTTCCCGTGTGCAAGGCCACTGCCGAGATCTTTGGAGGTGCCCTTGTGTGCCGATGAGCATCAACCGCCAGGTTCGCCTAGGCGACTTTCTTTTCACCGGAGAGTAACGAGGAATCCATGAAGGTTCTTGTAGCTGTCAAACGCGTTGTCGATTACAACGTGAAAGTTCGCGTCAAGGCGGACAATTCCGGCGTCGACCTTGCTAACGTCAAGATGTCGATGAACCCTTTCTGCGAAATCGCTGTGGAAGAAGCCGTACGCCTGAAAGAGAAAGGCGTGGCGACGGAAATCGTCGTGGTGTCCATCGGGCCGACCACTGCCCAAGAGCAGTTGCGTACCGCTTTGGCCCTGGGCGCCGACCGCGCCATTCTGGTGGAGTCCGCTGAAGAGCTGACCTCCCTGGCCGTTGCCAAGCTGCTCAAGGCCGTTGTCGACAAGGAGCAGCCACAACTGGTGATCCTGGGCAAACAAGCCATCGACAGCGACAACAACCAGACTGGCCAGATGTTGGCTGCACTGACCGGTTACGGCCAGGGCACCTTCGCTTCGAAAGTCGAAGTTAGCGGCGACAGCGTTGCGGTCACCCGTGAAATCGACGGCGGCGCGCAGACGGTTTCCCTGAAACTGCCGGCCATCGTCACCACCGACCTGCGTTTGAACGAGCCGCGTTATGCGTCCCTGCCAAACATCATGAAAGCCAAGAAGAAGCCTCTGGAAACGCTGACTCCGGACGCTTTGGGCGTTTCCACCGCCTCTACCAACAAGACCGTCAAAGTCGAAGCGCCGGCTGCACGCAGCGCGGGCATCAAGGTCAAGTCGGTGGCTGAACTGGTCGAGAAACTGAAAAACGAAGCGAAGGTAATCTAATCATGACTATCTTGGTAATCGCTGAACACGACAACAAGGTACTGGCCCCGGCCACCCTGAACACCGTGGCCGCTGCCGCTAAAATCGGTGGGGACATCCACGTGCTGGTTGCTGGTCAGGGCGCTGGCGCCGTGGCTGAAGCGGCTGCAAAAATCGCAGGCGTGAGCAAAGTCCTGAACGCTGACAATGCCGCTTACGCGCATCAGCTACCGGAAAATGTTGCACCGCTAGTGGCAGAGTTGGGCAAGAGCTACACCCACATCCTGGCTGCCGCCACCTCCAACGGCAAAAACATCCTGCCACGCGTTGCCGCGCAGCTGGATGTTGACCAGATCTCCGAGATCATCTCGGTAGAAAGCGCCGATACCTTCAAGCGCCCGATCTACGCCGGTAACGCCATCGCAACCGTGCAGTCCAATGCTTCGGTCAAGGTCATCACCGTGCGTGCCACCGGTTTCGACCCGGTTGCCGCCGAAGGTGGCTCGGCTGCCGTTGAAGCCGTCTCCGCTGCCCACGACGCTGGCACTTCCAGCTTCGTCGGTGAAGAGCTCGCCAAGTCGGATCGTCCTGAACTGACCGCTGCCAAGATCGTCGTTTCCGGCGGGCGTGGCATGCAGAACGGTGACAACTTCAAACACCTGTACGCCCTGGCCGACAAGCTGGGCGCTGCGGTCGGCGCTTCCCGCGCAGCCGTTGACGCAGGTTTCGTACCCAACGACATGCAGGTCGGCCAGACCGGCAAGATCGTTGCGCCACAGCTGTACATCGCCGTCGGTATCTCCGGCGCGATCCAGCACTTGGCCGGTATGAAAGACTCCAAAGTGATCGTTGCGATCAACAAGGACGAAGAAGCTCCGATCTTCCAGGTTGCCGATTATGGCCTGGTGGCGGACTTGTTCGAAGCCGTACCTGAGTTGGAGAAGCTGGTCTAATCCAGCCGCTTCACTTATAAAGAGCCCGGTCTTATGACCGGGCTTTTTTATTCCCTGTAGGAGCGAGCTCGCTCGCGAAAAA
Organism: Pseudomonas sp. Pse35; assembly: GCF_024519715.1. Taxonomy (NCBI): domain Bacteria; kingdom Pseudomonadati; phylum Pseudomonadota; class Gammaproteobacteria; order Pseudomonadales; family Pseudomonadaceae; genus Pseudomonas; species Pseudomonas sp. Pse35. The sequence goes on from NZ_JALJRP010000012.1 coordinate 4,055, forward strand.
ACCACAGGCGCCGCATTTATTCAGAACGCACGCGTTATCGTTGACGTTTTTCGCGAGCACTTTAGGAAGGAACATGCCATGGCGCTGCGCCCCTGGACTGTACTGTTGGGCCTTACGCTGCTGCCGAGCCTGACGCTCGCCGCCGGCAAGTGCGAGCGCCTGGTGATCACCGGCAGCCCGGACGCACCGCCTTTACTCTGGCGCGACCCCCAGGACCCTACGCACCTGATCGGCGCGACCGCTGACGTGCTGCAACAAGTGGGCAAGGAGCTCGGGCTGAAAATCGACCTGCTCTACGGCGGCAAACGCTCCCTGGCCCTTGATGAAGCACGCAGCGGGCGCATGGACATTCTCGCCGACGCACCGCTGAACCTGGGTGAACTGGACCACTTCGACTACATCCATCCGGCGCTGATGCAGACCGACTACCTGGTATGGACGCGCAAGGATTCAGCCGTGGTCTATTCCACCGCCGCCGATTTGCACGGCCACAAAGGCGCAGTCTCGGAACGTGCGCGTTTGAGCGCGGAGTTCGAAACCTTCGCCAGCCAGCAACTCAACCTGCAACGCCTGCCCAATTTGACGCCGGCTTTCCAGAAACTGTTGCTCGGTGAGGTGGACTACGTGCTGGCTGGGCGCTATTCCGGCATGGCCATGGCCCAGACCCTGGGCATGAGTAATGACCTGGTGGCCCATGAGGTGCCTGTCGATCAGCCTGGCCTGTACCTGGCGATTTCCCACAACTCGGCCTGCAATGATCCTTGGCTTCGCGGACAGCTGACGAAAAAGATGACAGAATTGCCCGCCTCCGGTGCCGCTCAAGCCGCGCTGCAGCGCAATCTGGAGCGTTGGAAAGCGCAACTGCAACAACCTGTCGGCACCCCAACAAAGTAGGGATTTACAGTGATTTTTCGAGCTCTTTTCGCGGCCCTTGCCGTTGTCGCGCTGGCGGGATGCGCAACCGATCCTGCGCCGATCGAACAAATGCGCCTGACCCAGCAAGCCTTGGAACAAGCCACCGCGGTCGGGGCCAACACCGATGAATCCCCCGAACTGAAGCTGGCCGAAGAAAAATTCGCCCGGGCCAAGGGCAACATGGCCGACCAATCCTACAAGCGAGCGCGGATGCGCGCCGAGCAGGCTGAGCTGGACGCACGCCTGGCCGAAGCCAAAGTGCTGACCGGCAAGAGCCAGGAACAATTGAACGTGCTCAATACCCGTATCACTCGCCTGCGTAAGCAGCTGCAGTTGGGAGAAGCACAATGAGCCCGATGATCCGTGGCCTGAGCTGTGTACTGCTGCTGGGCAGCGTGGCCCTGGGCGGCTGTGCGAGCCAACCCACGAGTGAGCAGGCGTTGCAGCAGGCCGGCGATGACTTTCAAAAGGTCAAGGAAGACGCCAACGTGCTGCGCTTCGCGCCCAAGGACGTGATCCGCGCCGGAGAGTCCCTGGCCCGCGCCGATCGCCTGTCCAGCTACTGGGGCAGCGGCTCCGATGTGGTGCATTACGCCTACCTGAGCCAGCGGTACAGCGCCATCGCCCGAGAGCACACCCAGCAGGGCCTGAATGCCGAGCGCGGCACCCAACTGGAGTTGGAACGTCAGCGCCTGCAACTGGCCTTGCGCGAAAACAAGCTGGCCAGCGTGCAACAGCAGGGCAAGTGGGTTGAAGCGCAAATCGCCAGCCTCACCACCCAGACCGACCGTGGCCTGGTGATGACCCTGGGCGACGTACTGTTCGACACCGGCGAAGCGGAGCTGCAGAATTCGGCCAACCGCACGGTGCTCAAGATCGTGCAATTCCTGCAACTGAACCCCAAGCGTCGGGTGCGCATCGAGGGCTACACCGACAACACCGGTGGCGAGCAGGAAAACCTGAAACTGTCCCGCGACCGGGCTCAATCGGTGGCCGACCTGTTGATGGACCTGGGCATCGATGACAAGCGCATCGAAGTCGAGGGCTACGGCGACCAATACCCGGTGGAAGCCAATGCCTCCGAGCGTGGTCGTGCACAAAACCGTCGGGTGGAAATTGTTTTCTCTGACGAGAAGGGCCAATTGGGCGCTGCGCGCTAACAGCTGACGCAGCTCCAAATTGTGGGAGCGGGCTTGCTCGCGAATGCGGTGGCTCAGTACAGGATGTGCTGACTGACACACCGCCTTCGCAAGCAAGCCCGCTCCCACATTTCGTTTCGGCGATGCCCACCCCAGCTCCCCCGGCAGTTTTTACTGTCACTCCTGCCCACGCTCGACTATTGTGGCAACTGTCCCCGTACACTTCTAAACTGTGCCGGTATGTATGTTTCACACAAAAATAAAATGCCCGTGAAATCGAGTGCTGCGTCATGACCAATCTGTTGCTTTACCAACGTATTGCCCAGCAACTGGCTGAGGACATCCGCCGCGGTGTTTACCAACCGGGGGAGCGCGTGCCGTCGGTGCGCAAGATGAGTTCCCAGCTCAATGTGAGCCATGCCACGGTGCTGCAGGCCTACGCCAACCTGGAAGACCAGGGGCTGATCCGGGCGCGGCCGCAGTCGGGCTACTACGTGCACCAGACGCCAGCACTCACGGCGCCTACGCCTGATATCGCACGGGTCGAGCGCCCAGGGTTGGTCACCCGTAGCAGTATCATCCAGCAGGTGCTGGTCGAGTCGCGCCGTGAAGGGGTTTTTCCCCTGGGGGCGGCGGTGCCGAGTGTCGACTACCTGCCGGTGCGGGCATTGCATCAGCAATTGGCCAAGGTCACGCGTTTCCAGAGCCCACGGGCGTTCAGCTACATGTTCAGCCCTGGCTTTGAACCCCTGCGGCGCCAGGTGGCGATCCGCATGCGCGATGCCGGGGTGGTAGTGGACCCTTCCGAAGTGGTGATTACCCACGGCTGTGTCGATGCCTTGCAAATGTCGTTGCGCGTGCTGACGCGCCCTGGCGACCTGATCGCGGCTGAATCACCGACCTATTACGGCTTGCTGCAATTGGCTGATTTGCTGGGCCTCAAGGTGATCGAGATCCCCAGTGACCCTGCCACGGGCATGAGCCTGGAAGCCCTGCAACTGGCCGCCAACCAATGGTCGATCAAGGCGCTGGTGCTGACCACGCGCTTGAGTAACCCGCTGGGCGGCACCATGCCAGAGGAGCGGCAGAAACAGTTGCTGCGCCTGGCGTCGGACTTTGATATCCAGATCGTCGAAGATGATATTTACGGCGAGTTGATGTTCGAACTCGGCCGCACCAAAGCTCTCAAGGCCTACGACCGCCTCGACCGGGTGATCTATTGCTCAAGCTTTTCCAAGACCTTGTCGCCGGGCGTACGCATTGGCTGGATGATTGCCGGTAAATACCAGCAGGAAATCCAGCGCCTGCAGATGTTCAGCACGCATTCGGCATGCAGCGTCACCCAGATGGGCGTCGCGGCCTATCTGGAAAACGGTGGCTACGACCGTCATTTGCGCTACATCCGCCAGGAATACCGCAAGAACCTCAGCGCCTTCCAATTGGCGGTGCAGCAGTATTTCCCCGAGGGCACCCAGATGACCCGCCCGACCGGCGGCTTTATCCTGTGGGTCAGTTTGCCGGGGCGGGTCAATACTCAGGAACTGCATGTGCGTGCCCTGCAACAAGGCATCAGCATTGCGCCAGGGCTGATTTTCAGTAATACCGAACAGTTCAACCACTGTATTCGCCTCAATTGCGGCACGCCGTGGAACCGCGAGGCGGAGAGGGCGTTGATGACCCTGGGAATGCTTGCCAGCCAGCTGTGCCAAGAGGCCGCAGCGGGTTTTTGAGGCGAGCAAAGGGGACAAGACTGATCTGTGCCCTTGTCATGCCGCGCACAACAAGCGAGCATATGGCCTTCTGCCGTTAATGCTGTTGGCGATATGACTTCTATTTTTCGCGTTACGTTGATGCTTGGTCTGCTGAGCCTGTGCAATGCCGGTAGCGTGCTGGCTGCAGCACCGGTGGCTGAAGGCAAGCCTGTTGTCGGTGCCGAGCAAAAGACCTCAGCCAAGCAGCCAACGCCTGCGAAAAAATCCCCTGCCGCGCAAAAAAAAGCCGCTTCGACCAAAAAGCGTGCACCCGTGGCGAGCAAGTCCAAGTCGGCCCATGAGGTCGCCCAGACCAAACTGCCACCGGCACAGTTGGACCTGTCCCTGCCTTCGGACATGGTCAGGCACTTGCAACCCATTGGCACCATGCCCAAGCCCAAGAGCGTGCCTCTGTTGCCGCCGATGTTTGGTGAAAAGCCCACCGACAACAGTGCGTTCCAGATCAACGGCCGCTTGCTCAGCAATGAGATGAAGCTGCAACTGCGTAACGAAGAGCGCCGTGATGTTGAAGGCGCTGCGCTGGATTTCGAATTCAAGCAATAAACTTTCGGGCCACAGGTGACCCAGGTTGCCGACCATCTGTCGCAGACTGGTCGGTCATTTTTGTTTTGTGCGAAAAACTCCTGTTGGCCCATTTTAAAACGGCTGTTTAAGGGCGTACTCTAGCCCGGCCATCCCTATTGAGTCGTCGAGGACCTGCTGGTCATGAAATGCCGTGAAGGCTGTGGCGCCTGCTGCATTGCCCCCTCCATCAGTTCGCCACTACCCGGAATGCCCCAGGGCAAACCCGCTGGCGTCCGTTGCGTGCACCTGTCGGTGGAACAATTGTGCCAGTTGTTCGGTCAACCGCAGCGGCCCGCCGTGTGCAGTGATTTCAAGGCCGATATTGAGGTGTGCGGCAACGACCAGGCCGATGCCATCCGGCTGATCGGCTGGTGGGAGCAGATGACGGCGGCTTGATGGGCTTTACTATCGGAACTTCAACAATAAGGAATACAACGATGGGTTCGCTGAAACGAGTGGCTGTGCTGTGCGGTTTTACGCTGTTGTTTGCGGCCACTGCCCAGGCTGAGGATTGGCAAGTCGCCAAGGACGAAGACGGTATCAAGGTGTCCCTGAGCGAGATTGCCGGTTCCAAGTACAAGGCCTATCGCGGCGTGACCGTGATCAAGGCGCCTTTGGCCAAAGTCCAGGCGCTGCAGGAAGATGTGGTCGGTGCTTGCGCATGGATCCATGAATGCAAATCCCAGAAACTCGTCGACAAGAAAGGCGACGAGGCCTGGACCTACACCCAGTTCAAGGCCCCGTTCCCCGTGACGGACCGCGACTCGTACATCCACGTCACCACCACCAAAGCCGCTGACGGCACCGTCACGCGCAAACTGGAAGGTGTGCCGACCTACAAGCCCGAAGCAAAAGGCTACGTGCGGGTCGCCCAGGTGGAGGGTTTCTGGAAACTGGTGCCAAAGGGCGATAACCAGACCGAAGTCACCTACCAGGTACACACCGAGCCAGGCGGCAGCGTGCCGTCGTGGCTGGCCAACAAGTTTGTGGTGGACGCGCCGTTCAACACCTTGAAAGCCTTGAAAGAACACGCTGAAAAATAAGTGCAGTTGATCCGGTGCCTCCGGCCTTGAGTGGAACGTTTGGCGAGCCCTCACGGTCCAGATAGAAGTAAGCCCACCTATGGGTTTTATCGAGGAGGCACCGATGCCGAAGTGGAATGTTTCTTTCATCAACGACCGCGGCGAGCCGGTAGTCGAGCAATTCGACTGCGAGCATGAGCCGACGCTGGAAGAAGCCGCACAAATGGTGCGCGTGCGTGTGTCGCCGGTGTTGGAAAAGCTGGACCTTAACGATCTTGCCGACCGTGTCCCCGACCCCACGGTCAAGAGCCTGCATGATCAGAATGGTATCAAGGACCTCAAGGTCGAACCCGCGGCCTGAACATTTTCTATAGACCCTTCAAGCCCCTCTGGTGGTGGTGACAGCTTCACGCTACTCTGCAATCGAGATCAGCGAATGAATCGCTAAGGTCTGGTCTTGTCAGCTACATGCTTGTTTTCCTGCGGTGTTGTTATGCCGTGGTGCCCGCGCCAGCAGGGCGCGGGGCTTCAGGAAGCACGGAAAGTCTATCCATCGGTGTGAGGAGGACGTTTCATGAGCACAGCCTATCAAGAAGACATCAGCACCAACGTACTGCGCCGCATGAAAGAAGGCGGCTTTGATTTCTCGCGCTTTCACCCCATCGAGTTCTACGCCATTTTCCCGGATGAGGAGCGGGCGCGCAGGGCTGCGGGTCGATTTCGTGGGGAGTCCCTCAACGCCCAGGTCAGCGCGCGCGACGATGGCGCCTGGTACCTGGAACTGAGCAAAATCATGTTCGCAACCTACGACGGCATAGGAGACTTCGAGCAAGACTTTGAAGCGGTGGTCGAGCCCCTGGGAGGGATCATCGAAGGATGGGGCGTCAAGCAGGAGGTGCGTGGGTTACCCATGTAGTTGGTATTTATGAGCAGCACAGCGTATCGGCTGACCTTTGGGTCGGCCGATTTTGTTTGGGCTACCGTCGCAACGGAAACTGCCGTTTCAGGCGCAAAAAAAAGCCACCCGGATGGGGTGGCGGAAAGGGAAGACCGAGGAGTCATCAGTACACGAGTCAATACGTTACTGAATGTGCAAAGGGTTTGGCTGTAGGACACGTCCTGTTCAACCGATGTGGGCGATTATCCGCATGTGCAGGCGGGCAGTGAAATCAACTCTGACTATGCTGTTGATAGCCAAACACCGCATTGCAACGGAGCGTACGGCGTGGCCCAGGCAATTGCGCGCACCAGGACGGTGCCGCAAATCCCCTCGGATTATGCAACTGTTTGATTATCAAGTGTTTATGCCGCTGGCACGGGCCTTGCGAAGGTTCTTGCGTCCGGGTGACAAGGAGTACGGCATGATCCGCACTTATTACGATGAAATGTACGATGGGGCAGGGCAGGTTCGCCCCCATTATCGCGAGTTCGCCCGTTGGTTGGCCGACACCCCTGCCGAACTGCTGGCCCAGCGCCGGCGTGAAGCCGATTTGCTGTTCCATCGCGCCGGCATCACCTTCACCCTCTACGGGGACGAACAAGGCACCGAGCGTCTGATCCCCTTCGATACCATCCCCCGCAGCATTCCGGCGAGTGAATGGCGGGTTGTCGAACGCGGTTGCATCCAGCGGGTCAAGGCGCTGAACCTGTTCCTCACCGACCTGTACCACGACCAACGCATCATCAAGGCCGGCATCATCCCCGCCGAGCAGGTATTGGCCAACGAGCAATACCAACTGGCAATGCAGGGCCTGGACTTGCACCGCGATATCTATTCGCACATCTCCGGGGTGGACCTCGTACGCGATGGCGACGGCACGTACTACGTGCTCGAAGACAACCTGCGCACGCCCAGCGGTGTCAGCTACATGCTCGAAGACCGCAAGATGATGATGCGTCTGTTCCCCGAGTTGTTCGCGGCCCAGCGCATCGCGCCCATCGACCATTACCCCAACCTGCTGCTCGACACCCTGAAAAGCGCCAGCCCCCTGGATAACCCCAGTGTGGTAGTACTGACGCCCGGGCGTTTCAACAGCGCATTCTTCGAACATGCCTTCCTGGCTCGGGAAATGGGTGTGGAGTTGGTGGAAGGCGCGGATTTGTTCGTGCGCGATGACCGTGTGTTCATGCGCACCACCGATGGACCCAAGGCTGTCGATGTGATCTACCGTCGCCTCGATGATGCATTTCTAGATCCCTTGGCATTCAACCCCGACTCGATGCTTGGTGTACCCGGCCTGCTCGCCGCCTACCGTTGCGGCAATGTGGTGCTGGCCAACGCCATTGGCACCGGAGTCGCGGACGACAAATCGGTTTACCCGTTCGTCATCGAGATGATCCGCTTCTACCTCGATGAAGAGCCGATCCTGCAGAACGTTCCGACTTTTCAATGCCGTAAGCCTGACGAGTTGTCCCACGTGCTGGCCAACCTGCCCGACCTGGTGGTCAAGGAAACCCAGGGCTCCGGTGGTTACGGCATGCTGGTTGGCCCGGCGTCTACAACCGCAGAAATCGAAGCGTTCCGGGCGCGTATCAAGGCCAAGCCACACGCCTATATCGCGCAGCCGACCCTGTGCTTGTCCACCTGCCCGACCTTTGTCGAAAACGGAATCGCCCCGCGCCATATCGACCTGCGCCCCTTCGTGTTGTCCGGCAAGGACACCCGCGTGGTGCCGGGTGGCCTGACCCGTGTGGCGCTGCGCGAAGGCTCGCTGGTGGTCAACTCGTCCCAGGGCGGCGGAACCAAAGACACCTGGGTGGTCGAGGACTGATGCCATGTTGAGTAGAACTGCCTCGGATTTGTACTGGATGTCACGCTACCTGGAACGTGCCGAAAACCTCGCACGCATGCTCGATGTCAGCTATTCGCTGTCGCTGATGCCCCAGGACGGGCGCGGCGATGGCCTGCACGAATTGGCCATGCCGCTGTTGATCACCGGCACTCTGGACGATTACCACGAGCGCCATGGCCCGTTGCACGCTGAACGCTTGCTGCACTTTTTTGCATTGGACGCGGCCAACCCGGCGAGCATCTACAGCTGTCTGGGTGCGGCGCGGGCCAGCGCCCATGCGGTACGTGGGCGGATCACCGCCGACATGTGGGAAAACATCAACGCCACCTGGCTGGACATTCGCGATATCGCCCAGCAGGGGCTCAGCCATTACGGCATGAGCCGGTTTTGTGAGTGGGTCAAGGAGCGTTCCCATCTGTTTCGGGGCGCCACGTACGGCACCATCATGCGCAACGATGCCTTCCGCTTTATCCGCCTGGGCACCTTTATCGAGCGCGCCGATAACACCCTGCGCCTGCTGGATGCCCGCTACGAAATGGCCGGCGAACAGGCGGCGGCGGTCAGCGATGGTACGGCTCACGCGTATTACCAATGGAGTGCGTTGCTGCGGGCTCTGTCGTCGTTCGAGGCGTACACCGAGATTTATCGCGATGCGCCGGGCGCTCGGCAAGTGGCCGAACTGCTGCTCTTACGCGCGGATGTGCCGCGTTCGCTGCGTGCTTGCAGCGAAGAGATCGACCAGATCCTCGCGAGCCTGCCAGGCCTCAATGGTCGCCCGGCCCAGCGCCTGGCCGCCGAGATGGATGCGCGCCTGCGCTTTACGGCCATCGACGAAATCCTCGAGGAAGGCCTGCATGCCTGGCTGACCGACTTTATCCCTTTGGTCCGCCAGTTGGGCGACGCCATCTACAGTTCCTACCTGGAGGCGGCATGAGACTCTCCATCAGCCACGACACTACCTACCACTACGAAGACCAAGTGCGCGCCAGCATCCAGTACCTGCGCCTGACCCCTCATGACAGCGAGCGCCAGCACGTGCTGAGCTGGCAACTCGACCTTCCACGCCCCGTGCGGGCGCAGGTGGACCCGTTCGGCAACATCCTGCATGTGCTCACGCTGGACGAGCCCCATGACGCCATCATCATTGGCGCCCGGGGCGTGGTGGAGATCGATGAATTGCGCGAGGCCGAACACGAAAGCCAGTCTGCCTTTCCGTTTTTGCGCTCCACGCGCCTCACCGAGCCCGACGACGCCCTGCGCGGGTTTGCCGAGCAAAACTGCCGTCAGCGTCGCGACCGTACGGCGCTTATCGACTTGATGCAGGCGCTCAACCACACCATGGTCTACACCCCCGGCGCGACCGACGTCGATACCTGCGCCGCCCAAGCCTTCGCAGGTGCCGCTGGGGTGTGCCAGGACCATACCCATGCGTTCCTGGCCTGCGCACGCAGCCTAGGGATCCCGGCGCGGTATGTGTCGGGGTATTTGTACACCGAAGACAGCGCGCACCTGGCCAGTCATGCCTGGGCCGAAGCCTGGCTGGATGACGCCTGGTACAGCTTTGACGTGACCAACCAACTGGCCCGGCCGGAGCGGCACTTGAAGCTGGCGGTGGGCCTGGACTACCTCGACGCCTGCCCGGTACGCGGCATGCGCCGTGGCGGTGGGCATGAGCAGATGCACGCCAAGGTATTCGTGGCGCCGCAGCAATGACCGATAACTGTCGGAGCAAGCTTGCTTGATCGTTCCCACGCTCTGCGTGGGAATGCAGCCCAGGACGCTCCGCGTCCCATAGCGTGATGCAGAGCATCGCAAGAGGCGTTCCCACGCAGAGCGTGGGAACGATCGACGGTGCTCTCAGGCTTTTCGCGAGCAAGCTCGCCCCTACAACTTGCGGCCCGCCATATGCCGGAGATACCCCACCAGCAAGTCCAACTCATTGTCTGGCAATACAATGGCTGTAAACGCCGGCATCTTCGCCTGTGGCCAATGCCTCAGGCTTTGCGGGTCGCGGATGTAACGCTTGAGAAAATCGCCGCTGAAATACTCGGTGGGGTTGTAGGGCACATTCAAGTCCGGCCCCATCTGGGCATCACCGCCGCCATTGAGGCGATGGCACGCCAGGCAGTTCTTCTGGAACAACGCGAAGCCTTGGTTGATCGGGTCGTTCGCCGCCAGCTTAGGGTCGGGCAATAACGCCGGGAAACGCTCGCCAACCGTCTGCAACTGTTTGAACCTGGAGACCTGGAACGGCCACTGTTCCGGGCTGATACGTCCGGCTTGAGGGTTGGTCCAGACCAGATAGAACGGTCCGGCGCTGGGCTTGCCCTGTGCTAGTGGTGGCCATGGATGGGCCGGGTCTTCCACGGCCAGCCAGGCGCGGGCGCCGTTTTTTTCCAGCAACGGCGCGGCGGCAAGTTCGGCGGCAAAACCATCAAGGGCAACGGCTTGCAGGTGGTTCGCAGATTTAAGGCCCGGCAAGAGCACCGCGAGGGGCACCGCACGATAGGTCATGTTGCGCTTGTAGGACACATCATCAACGATCTGCACCGTCTGAGCGTCGGGATGCTTGAGCAGCTCGGCGGTCTCCCAGGTTTTGTGGGTGTGGTCCAACTCGATGGTCAACTGTGCCGCCGCCGCAGGCAGGCTCAGCAGCAGGGCAAAAAGGGCGAGGATCGGTTTCAAGGCACAGGCCCGTTGCGAGAGAGTGAGGGCGCACACGATAACGGAAAACGGCAGGTAAAAAGACAGCCCCTGCAACAGGAGCGCTAAGCGCAATGTCCTGGCAGGTGCTGCCAAAAGCTGCAGGCCTGGTGCGGTGTGTGCACGGAAGCTGGGAGTGTCACCCAATAACCTTGGTTAAATTGGGCAAGATCAGAATCAAGGTGGTGGCGAACAGGATAAGTCCCGCCTGACGTACTTTTGATTGTTTGAACATGGCTGACTGCCTTTTCTTTTGTTGTTATTCCTGAGCGTCAAATGCGTGCCGTTGAAGTCAGTATCGCGAGGTGACGTTGCACTTTTCTTACAGCTGCTCCAGCAAAACCCGGCAGCAGCGTCTTACAGATTCAACCTTAGAGCGCCCGTTCTTTCTGGCTTAGACTCATTTCATATCAGCTAAGAAGTATTTGCGCTAAAAACGGCATGAGGCTTATTGCCATCTTGGCGCCAGCCCTAGGGCTAGACGGCTAAAACGATTAATCAGGCATTTCCCGTAGGTACCTACCGTTCGTCCGAGCGAGGGGGTCAAAAGCAATGAGCGCATCCGTCATTGAAACCGTGTCAATCGGGCCTAAGGTAGGGGCACACACCCATAGCGGTTCGAGGATGTCATGACCCAAGCTTTGATCTTTGATGCGATACGCACGCCCCGGGGAAAAGGCAAGGCCGACGGTGCCCTGCACAGCGTCAAGCCGGTAAACCTGGTGGCCGGCTTGCTCACGGCGCTGGCGCAGCGCAGCGACCTCGACACCCGCCAAGTGGATGACATCGTCCTTGGCTGCGTCACCCCCGTGGGCGACCAGGGCGCCGATATCGCCAAGACCGCCGCGCTGGTGGCCGACTGGGATGTCAGTGTTGCCGGTGTACAGGTCAATCGCTTCTGCGCGTCGGGCCTGGAGGCGGTGAACCTGGGGGCGATGAAGGTGCGTTCCGGCTTCGAAGACCTGGTGGTTGTTGGCGGCGTCGAGTCCATGTCCCGCGTGCCCATGGGCAGCGATGGCGGCGCCTGGGTGCTCGACCCGCAAACCAATATGCACAGCCACTTCACGCCCCAAGGCATTGGCGCCGACCTGATCGCCACCCTGGAAGGCTTCACGCGCCAGGATGTCGACACCTTTGCCCTACAGTCCCAGCAGAAAGCCGCCAGGGCGCGGGCAGACGGTTCCTTCAATAAGTCGCTGATCGCGGTGCACGACCAGAACGGCATCGTGCTGCTGGACCATGACGAATTTATCCGCGGCGACTCAACCCTCGAGGGCTTGGGCAAGCTCAAGCCGAGCTTCGAAATGATGGGCCAGATGGGCTTCGACGCCACCGCGTTGCGGGTCTATAGCCACGTGGAGCGCATCCACCATGTGCACACGCCGGGCAACAGTTCCGGCATTGTGGATGGCGCCGCGCTGATGCTGATCGGTTCCGAGGCCAAAGGCCGTGAACTGGGCCTGCAACCGCGGGCGCGTATTGTCGCCACGGCGGTGACCAGCACCGACCCGACCATCATGCTCACCGGCCCCGCGCCGGCCACTCGCAAAGCACTGGCCAAAGCCGGCCTGCGGGTTGAAGACATCGACCTGTTCGAAGTCAACGAAGCCTTTGCTTCGGTCGTGCTCAAGTTCATCAAGGACATGGGCATCGACACCGCACGGGTCAATGTCAACGGCGGCTCCATCGCCATGGGCCATCCCTTGGGCGCCACCGGCTGCGCGATACTCGGCACCTTGCTCGACGAGCTCGAGGTGCGCCAGCAACGCTACGGCCTGGCCACCTTGTGTGTCGGCGGTGGCATGGGGATCGCCACCATTATCGAACGTCTCTGAGCCTAAGGAATTTGTCATGACCGATGCCATTCGTTACGAAAAAGGCCAGGACCAGATCGTGGTACTGACCCTGGACATGCCCGGCCAGAGCGCCAACACCATGAACGCCGCCTACCGTGAAGCCATGGCGGCCACCCTCGCGCGCCTGGAAGCGGAAAAGGACGAGATCGCCGGGGTGGTGATCACCTCGGCCAAGAAAACCTTTTTTGCCGGGGGCGACCTCAATGAGCTGGTCAAGGTCGATAAAGCCCATGCCAAGTCGTTCTACGACAGTGTCTTGGTATTGAAAGCGCAATTACGCCGCCTGGAAGCCCTCGGCAAACCGGTGGTGGCCGCAATCAATGGCGCGGCCCTGGGCGGTGGTTGGGAAATTTGCCTGGCCTGCCATCACCGGGTCGCGCTGGACGACAAGTCCGTGCAGTTGGGTTTGCCGGAAGTCACCCTCGGCCTGTTGCCAGGAGGCGGCGGCGTGGTGCGTATGGTGCGCATGCTTGGCCTGGAAAAAGCCTTGCCGTATTTGCTCGAAGGCAAAAAGGTGCGGCCCGCCCATGCCCTGCAAGCGGGTTTGATTGATGAGTTGGCGGCGGATCGCGAGGCATTGCTGGCTCAAGCCCGTGCCTGGATTCTGGCTAATCCGCAGGTCAGGCAACCCTGGGACAACAAGGGCTACTCGATTCCCGGCGGCGCGCCGTCCCACCCTAAAGTCGCGCAGATGCTCGCCATTGCCCCATCGATTTTGCGTAGCAAGACCCAGGGCTGCTTCCCTGCGCCGGAGAAAATCCTGTGTGCGGCGGTCGAGGGCGCCCAGGTGGACTTCGACACCGCGCACCTGATCGAAACCCGCTACTTCACCGAACTGGTGACCGGGCAAGTGGCAAAAAACATGATCGGCACCTTCTGGTTCCAGCTCAACCAAATCAACGCTGGCAGCTCGCGCCCGCAGGGCTTTGCGCCTTATGTAACGCGCAAAGTCGGTGTGCTCGGCGCCGGGATGATGGGCGCGGGCATCGCCTATGTCAGTGCCTGTGCGGGGATCGAGGTGGTGCTCAAAGACATCACCCTGGCCGCCGCTGAAAAAGGCAAAGCTCATTCGGCCGCATTGCTGGACAAGAAAGTCAGCCGTGGGCAATTGACCGCCGAACAGCGCGAAACCACCCTGGCGCGCATTCATCCTACTCAGGATGACGCCGACCTGGCCGGCTGCGACCTGATCATCGAGGCCGTATTCGAAGACCGCGCACTCAAGGCCAAGGTCTCGGCCGCAGCGCAAAGCGTGGTGGGGGCCGACGCGGTGATCGCCTCCAACACCTCCACCTTGCCCATCAGCGGCCTGGCCACGGCGGTGCCTGATCAAGCCAGGTTCATCGGCCTGCACTTCTTCAGCCCCGTGGACAAGATGCCCTTGGTGGAAATCATCAAGGGGGCGCGCACCAGCGACGAAACCCTGGCCCGAGGTTTTGACTTCGTACTGCAAATCAAGAAAACCCCGATTGTGGTCAACGACAGTCGCGGTTTCTTTACCTCGCGAGTATTCGGCACCTTTACCAACGAAGGCATCGCCATGCTCGGCGAAGGCGTGGCGGCGCCGATGATTGAGACCGAAGCGCGCAAGGCCGGCATGCCAGTGGGGCCGTTGGCGGTGTCCGATGAAGTGTCCCTCAGCCTGATGAGCCATATCCGACAGCAAACGGCCAAGGACCTGCAGGCCGAAGACAAGGCTATGCCGAATCATCCGGCGACGGCGGTGATTGATCTGTTGGTGAACGAATACAAGCGCACGGGCAAGGCGGCCGGCGGTGGTTTTTACGACTATCCCGCTGGCGGCCAGAAGCACCTGTGGCCTGAGCTGAAAACCCGGTTTGAACAGCCCGACGAGCAAATCTCACCCCAGGACGTGCGCGACCGCTTGTTGTTTATCCAAGCCATCGAAACCGTGCGTTGCGTGGAGGAGGGCGTGTTGATGTCCACGGCGGATGCCAACGTCGGTTCAATCTTCGGCATCGGTTTTGCCGCTTGGAGTGGCGGCGCGTTGCAGTTTATCAACCAGTACGGGCTGAACGACTTCATCGCCCGCGCCCGCTACCTCGCCGAGGAGTACGGGGAGCGCTTCTCGCCGCCGACGTTGTTGTTGGAAAAAGCCGCAAAAGGCGAGCGGTTTTAGACGTTTCACTGTAGGAGCGAGCTTGCTCGCGAAAAACGCACAGGCAACGCTTTTATCCAGGATACCTGCGTTATCGTTGACGTTCTTCGCGAGCAAGCGCTCCTACAGTGAGTGTGGGCGCCCATTGAGGGCTTGCTTTGGGGGTGTATTTCAAGGCAGGCTCTGGGTGTGCAATATTCCCATCGCCGTGTCAGGTATTTTTTATGTCGCTACGCGTCTGCATCCTGGAAACCGATATTCTGCGTCCCGCTTTGATCGATGAGTACCAAGGCTATGGGCAGATGTTCAAGCGCCTGTTCGCCAAGCAACCGATAGCCGCCGAGTTTGTGGTCTACAACGTGGTGCAAGGCGAGTACCCGCCGGATGACGAAGTGTTTGACGCGTACCTGATCACCGGCAGCAAGGCCGATTCGTTCGGTATCGACCCTTGGATCCAGACGCTCAAAACCTACCTGCTCACGCGTTATGAGCGCGGCGACAAGCTGCTGGGCGTGTGCTTCGGCCATCAGTTGCTCGCGCTGCTGCTGGGCGGCAAGGCCGAACGTGCCAGCCAGGGCTGGGGCATGGGCACCCACGCCTACAAACTGGATGCCAAGACGCCATGGATGAGCCCCGAGGTGCCGGAGCTGACGCTATTGATCAGCCACCAGGACCAAGTCACCACCTTGCCAGAAAACGCCACCGTGATCGCCTCCAGCGAATTCTGCCCGTTTGCCGCGTATCACATTGGCGACCAGGTGCTGTGCTTCCAGGGCCATCCGGAGTTTGTTCACGACTATTCCCGTGAGTTGCTGGAAATACTTCAGACAACCCTGGGTGAAAAGGTCTACAGCAACGGCGTGGCCAGCCTGGAGCGCGACCACCACGGCGTGACCGTGGCGGAGTGGATGATGCGCTTTGTGGCGCACCAGCCTGAAGCCAAGGCTTAAAGCCAGCCCGAACGCTTGAAGCTGGCCCATAAACCGGTACAGCCCAAGGTAATAAAACCGAGCACCGCAAAATAGCCGTAGTGCCATTGCAGCTCGGGCATGTTCTGGAAGTTCATCCCGTAAATCCCCGCCACCGCCGTGGGGAACGCCAGGATCGCCGCCCACGCGGCGAACTTGCGCTGCACCACGCTCTGGCGCGAAGCCTCCAGCAACACACCGATCTCGATGGTCTGGCTGGCAATGTCGCGCAGGGTGGTGAGGTCTTCCATCTGTCGCGTAACGTGGATTTGCACATCACGAAAATACGGGCGCATGTTCTTGTCGATAAACGGGAAGCTGAGCTTCTGCAACTCTTGGCTGATTTCCACCATCGGCGCCACATGCCGCTTGAGCCGCAGGACGTCACGACGCAGCCCGTGGAGGTGCTGGATATCGCGCTCATTGAGTGAACTGCACAGCACGTTGCGCTCCAGCTCATCGATCTCGGCATGGATCGCCTCGCTCACCGGCTGGTAGTTTTCAGTGACAAAATCCAGCAACGCATAGAGTACGAAATCTTCCCCATGCTCCAGCAATAGCGGCCGCGCCTCACAGCGTTGGCGCACAAAGCCGTAGGACGCCGAGTGACCGTTGCGTGCGGTTATGATGTAGCCGTTGCCGGCAAAAATATGGGTTTCGATAAACTCCAGCTTGCCGTTCTCGCGCACCGGTGAGTAGGTGACGATAAACAGCGCGTCGCCGAAGGTTTCCAGCTTCGGGCGGCTGTGTTTTTCCATGGCGTCTTCAATCGCCAGCTCGTGCAGGTTGAACTGGCGTTGCAGGTTGTTCAGTTCCTGGGCGCTGGGTTCTTCCAGGCCGATCCACACAAAGTGCCCAGGTTTGGCGGCCCAGGCCGCGCCTTCATCGAGAGTGATATCCGAGACTTTCTTACCGGCGCTGTAGACGGCAGCCGCAACAACTCTACCCATGGTGCTGATCACTTCTTATCAAGAGGACAGATGTTGGGCAGCTTAGCCTGAATGGCGTTCCGTTGTTGCTGGCTGATATCACTGATCGTTCCCACGCTCTGCGTGGGAATGCCGCCCGTGACGCTCCGCGTCACCCTAAGCGGGCGCCTACGCGCGTTGCAGTTCGCGATCCATCTGTGCAATGCACTCATCCATCTGCGTCTGACACGTCAGCAGCAACTGAGGGATGTCATCCACCGTCAAGCCACAGGTAGGAATCGGCGGCAACGAGCGTATCAGCACACTGCCACTGTCCCAACGATTGAGCTTCATCTGCGTCACGTAATTGCTGACACACACCTGCACGATAGGCACACCGGCCGCAATCGCCATATGGAATGCGCCTTTCTTGAACGGCAACAACCCTTTGCCCAGGTTGCGCGTACCTTCCGGGAACACCCAGATTGACGTGTCCTCATGCTGCAAGGTATGCGTGGTGGTCAGCATCGCACGCCGGGCCTTGTGCGCATTGCCACGGTCGATCAACACATTGCCCGCCAGCCAGAACAACTGGCCGAACAGTGGTACCCATTTCAGGCTTTTCTTGGCGATGCAGACCGTGCGGTGGGGCACTACATTGCCGAACACAAACAAATCGTAATTGGACTGATGGTTGGCGATCACCACGCAGGTACCGGGCTTGTTGCGCAGCGAGTCGACGTCGGTCTTTACGTTCAAGCCCAGGATCCGCATGGCCGGCAACGCATAGAGGCGAGCGCAGAGACGGCTGTTGTCCGGGTTGAACGGCCTGCACACACCGACCAGCACACCCAGCACGCCAGCGATCATAAAATGCAGGCCCATCAACAACATACGCAACAGAAAAAGCATCGACACGGCCCATAGGGACAAAAGGTGGCGCAGTGTACGGATGTGCACTGTATTCGGCAATTGCCCCTACAGACGTAGGAGATAGCCGATGTTTAAGCGCATGTTTCCACATGAGCCGATAACGGCTAGCTAGAGCGGCTACGGACGTTTCACATTTATAGGTAAGAAAAAGCCCGACTCAAGGTCGGGCTCAGGCACAGCAGGTGTAGGACTTAGCTCAGGCTATGGCCCTGATCCTGGATGATTGCATCGTCCAGGGCTTCAAGCAGTGCGCGGCGCACTTTCAACTTGGTGTGCTTGTGCGCGTTCATATTGATCTTCTTCAACTGCCGCGCTGCTTCCAATGCTGCAGCGTGCAGTTCTTCGGGTGCCACCACCTTGTCGAGGAAACCGGCGTGCAAGGCGCCTTGCGGATCAAACATCTCGGCATTGATCACCGAACGCTGAAACGCCGACTTACGCAGGCGATCCCGCGCCAACTCGATACCGGCGTGGTGCATGGTCATGCCAATCGCCACTTCATTGAGGCCAATGCTGAACGCGCCTTCGACGCCAATCCGATAATCCGCCGACAACAACAGGAACGCACCCTTGGCCACCGCATGCCCAGGGCAGGCCACAATCACCGGGAACGGATGCGCCAACATCCGCCGCGCCAGGGTCGAACCCGAGGTCACCAGGCTGATTGCCTCTTTAGGGCCGGCGGTCATCACCTTCAAGTCATAGCCACCCGACAAAATCCCCGGCGTGCCCGTGATGATCACCACCGCCCGATCCTTCTCGGCCTGATCCAGCGCCGCATTAAACTCACTGACCACCGCCGGAGAAATGGCATTCACTTTGCCGTTGCTCAGGGTCAGGGTCGCGATACCGTCTTCGAAGTGGTAGGCAATCAACTCACTCATGACGCGGTTCCTTGTAGGGCTTGTTATAGAGGTAGATGCGCAGACGTTACTCACCACGCCCCCGCGGGTAAAGCGCCGTGACTGACTACCCAGTCAGGCTTTTGCCCCATCCCCAAGGGTAGACACCCCGCAGCAGGGCGCAGCAAGCGCTCCAGACGCGTGCCGCCGCTGCCTGAGAATGGCACAATCACCACCCCTTGCCGCGCGGTGAATGGCATAACGGTCTAACCGCATGAAAATTCTGAAAAAAACCTTTGCCATCAGAAAGGCTTTCGACTACATTAGCGCGCCTCGACAGACTGAACTGGTTTGACGAGATACGGTGAAGTGTCCGAGTGGCTTAAGGAGCACGCCTGGAAAGTGTGTATACAAGAAATTGTATCGAGAGTTCGAATCTCTCCTTCACCGCCAAATTCGATGTAAACAAAACCCCTGGTTTCGAAAGAAACCAGGGGTTTTGTGATTTCTGGGGTTTGAAAAGTACAACTTTTATCAGTTCAGTTGTCTGGCCTTTCAGTCTGCGGCCCCATGACGTCACACCCTGTGCCTAAGCCCGCCCTCAATGCCTATGCCGATGATGCACATCCGGAAAGTGCGCATGGCTATGCCTCATCACTCCATGTGCATGCACATGGCTATGAGGCACCTTCGAGTCCCACTCAAACCCATGCTCATGCTGATGATGCTCATCATGCACATGCCAGTGCCCATGTTGCGTTGCCTCATGCAGATGCTCATGGGCATGCCGCTCCGTCAGGTGCAGCCACACGCCCACGGCCATCAGCGCCGAGGCAATCCAGAAGGCCGCGGTCACCGACTCGCCAAATACCAGCAACGCCACTGCAGCACCGAGAAAGGGTGCCGTGGAGAAGTAAGCGCCGGTGCGCGCGCTGCCCAGCCCGCGGAGGGCCAGCACGAACATCACCAGGCTGATGCCATAGCCGAGGAAACCTACCAGTAGAATCGGCGCCAGTTGCGCCACGCCCGGAATCTGCGCCCCCAGGTAAAGCGCCAGGCTGCAATTCACCAACCCCGCAATCAAGCCCTTGGCCCCAGCGATAAAGAGCGCGTCAGACGCCGACACCTTGCGCGTCAGGTTGTTATCAATGCCCCAGCACAAACACGCCAGCGCAACGGCGAGCGGTCCGGTCCAGTCCTGATGGCTGCTGTCAGCACCGGACCACGACAACACCACGCCGCCCAACACAATGGCGAGCATGCCGAGGACGATGCGTCGGTCGGCGTTTTCGCGGAACACGACCCAGGCGATCACGGCGGTCAGTACCGACTCAAGGTTGAGCATCAGGGAGGCGCTGGCGCTGGTGGTGCGGGTCAGGCCGAACATCAGTGCAACGGGGCCGAGGAGGCCGCCGAAGGCGATGGCGCCAAGTAGCCAGGGCCATTCCGATGGGGTTAGCCCGGTAGGTTTCCAGCCGCGATCACGGATCAAGCGCACACCGGCAAGGCCAATGCCGCTGCCGAGGTAGAGCAGGCCGGCGAGCAGGATGGGCGAGAGGCCCAGGCCAAGACTTTTGGCGAGCGGGGTGCTGGCGCCGAACAGGGCGGCGGCCGCGAGGGCGTATATGATGCTGAGGTTCATGGGCCATCCTCGAAAGTCAGGCCCATGATACGTCGCTTGCCGGGGTCAGCGCCCTGGCAATTTCGTACTTTATTGCGCGGTTTTCAGCTTGATCACATCACCGGAGATTTTGGTGGTGTAACCGTTCAATACCCAAGCCCAGAACCACTTTTCCTGCACTTGTGTGTTGATCAACGCGTCGCCGCCCTTGGCCTTGATGGCTGCATCCTGGGCGCGTACGAAGCGGTTGTTCTGGCCGATGGGGATGACGCCCAGCAGCATGATGCCGGTGGCGCTGGCTTCGCTGTGGCCGAGGACGGTGTATTGGCTGGCGTCGTATTGCTGGGTTTTCATGGCGGTGCCGGTGCAACCTGCCAGGGTGAAACCAAGTACGGCTGCTGCAACGACTTTACTGACGTATTTCACTTATAACTCCATAAATTCAATCTCGAGATTCAATTCTCGGGGGGGCGACACTCTAAGCGCTCAGTTGGCAGATTGAAATCAATCAGCGAGGCTGGGTCGCAGTCTGGCGGGTACTGCGCGGTGATCCCATTGCAGCCTGGTTGGGGCTCGACAGCGCCCACATTTATTCTTCGGCGTGTCAGAGATGCAGCCACGCCAGGCCACCCAACATCACCGCCACCCCGCCGGCGGTGTACGACATGCGTTTGAGCCATTCCTTGCGCGTGAGCAGGGTAATCGCCGCCAATGAAATCGCGATCTGAATCGCCGTCATCGCCTGGGCCCAGCGATGGTGCTGGTGCAGCGCTTCCTCGGATTTGTGGTCCCAGTCCCGTGAAGTGGCCTCAAGCGTTTCGGCCTGTTTACGCACTTCTTCCTTCTGGCGCTTGTAGCGCTCGATCTCCGCCTGGTAATGCGCCGCATCCACGCCGGGAATATGGCTGGCCAGTTCTGCCAGGTTCTGGCGGCTGGATTTGGCCTGGTAGTAGTTCCACTGGTTAGCGGCTTCGGTCTTGATGATGGCGGCGTTGTTCTTGTCCATCGCAGCTTCACTTTCGCTGGAGCCGGCCTGATAGCTGAGCATGGCACCGACGGTCGCCATGATCGCGGTCATCACGGCGATACGACTGGCAAAGCTATCGCCGCGGCCGTGAGCATGCTCGGTGGTGTGTTCAAGGTGTTTTTCGTGGGGGCTGGGAACTTCGAAGGCTTCGGACATGGGGCGACCGCGAACGGATTGAGGTGCGCTGATTGTTCACCAGCGCAGCTGTCTCAAGCCTGTACGTAACGCTGCAAACCTGCCACCAGTGCATCGAATGTCACCCGGCAGCGTGGGCTGTTGCGCAGGTCTTCGTGCATGCTGACCCAAGTGTCCATTTTAAACGCGAAGCCGTCAGGCAGCACTCGGCGCAGACGTGGGTCGCGCTGGGCCAGTTGTACCTGGCACCCACCGATGCCGGCACCGGCGCGGATCATTGCCAGTTGCGCCAGGTCGCTGTCGCTACTGATGGCGAAGGCGTTGCGCTCAAAACCCTTGATTGCCAGGCTGCGGATAAATGCAGTGGCTTGATCAAAGCCGATGACGGAGTGGCCGGCCAGGTCGTGCATGTGTTGGGGGATGCCGTGTTGCTGCAGGTAATCGTCACGGGCATGCAGGCCGACTTCGATCAGGCCGATACGCCGCGCCAGCAGCTGCTCCTGGCTGGGGCGCACCATGCGCACGGCAATGTCGGCTTCCAGCTGCAGCAGGTCGCTCAAGCGGTTGGTCAGCACCAGTTCCACCTTCAGGTGCGGGTGTTCCCGGTGCAATTGCGTGATGATCGGCGGCAGTACCTCCACACCCACCACTTCACTGGCCGATACTCGTACCACGCCGCGCACCTCATCGCCTTGGGACGAGGCGGCGCGTTCAAGGGCGGCGGCGGTACGCGCCATGGTTTCTGCATGCGCCCGCAGTGTGTGGGCGACCGTAGTGGGTAATAAGCCTGAGGGCGAGCGGGTGAACAACACGACGCCCAGCGCCGTTTCCAGCGCGGCGATGTGCCGCCCTACCGTGGGTTGGGTGATGCCGAGCTGCCGTGCGGCCCCCGACAGCGATCCTTCCTTGAGTACACCGAGAAATGACCGGTAAAGCTCCCAACCGATATTCGTAGCCATACATAAATGTATAGCGGCTCGATACTCTTGGGCAATTCCTCTATAGCTGTTCCGCATCCAACATACCCTCATCAACCAACAGTGGGAGAGGGTGATGAGCAAGGTTCTGGTTTTGGGTGCAACCGGTGGCATTGGTGGCGAAGTGGCGCGGCAGTTGAGCGCGGCGGGCTGGGAGGTGCGGGCGTTGACTCGGGATCTGATCAAGGCTCGCAGCCAAAATCCTGTTTTTACGTGGCTAAAAGGCGATGCCCTGAATCGCGACGACGTGATCGCGGCCGCCCGGGGCTGCGCGGTAATCGTGCACGGCGTCAATCCGCCGGGTTATCGCAAATGGGCCGAGTGGGTGTTGCCGATGATCGACAACTCCATTGCGGCGGCCATCTGCGAAGGCGCGACAGTCGTGCTGCCCGGCACGGTCTACAACTTCGGGCCGGATGCATTCCCTGTGCTGCACGAAGACTCACCCCAGCACCCGCTGACTCGCAAGGGCGCGATCCGTGTGCAGATGGAGCAGCGCTTGCGAGCCGCTTCCACTCAGGGCGCCCGGGTGGTGATTGTGCGCGCTGGGGATTTTTTCGGCGCCAGGGTGGCCAATAACTGGTTTGCCCAAGGCTTGGTCAAACCCGGCAAACCGGTGCACACCATCCGCTACCCAGGCGATTACGGCGTGGCCCATCAATGGGCTTATCTGCCGGACGTAGCGCGTACAATGCTTGAGTTGATTGAGCGTCGTGCCAGTCTTGGCGCCTTCGCCTGCTTTCATATGGCTGGGTACATGGATGCGGACGGTGCGCAGATGGCTAAGACGATCCAGCGTGTGGTGCTGCGCAGGACGGGCCAGCAACCCAGGGTCGGCGCGTTTCCCTGGTGGTTGTTGAACTGGGCGGCGCCTTTTGTCGTCACCGTGCGTGAGATGCAGGAGATGCGCTACCTGTGGCAAACACCGTTGCGCCTGGATAACCAGCGCCTGCTCGCGACGCTCGGCCATGAGCCCCACACACCGCTGGAACAGGCGGTGGAGGCCACCCTGGTTGGCCTGGGTTGCCTGCCTACTTGCGTTTGATCAGGCGTGCATACAC
Organism: Pseudomonas sp. Pse35; assembly: GCF_024519715.1. Taxonomy (NCBI): domain Bacteria; kingdom Pseudomonadati; phylum Pseudomonadota; class Gammaproteobacteria; order Pseudomonadales; family Pseudomonadaceae; genus Pseudomonas; species Pseudomonas sp. Pse35. The sequence goes on from NZ_JALJRP010000012.1 coordinate 27,409, forward strand.
GGCGAGGTTGACCACCACCACCACGGCCCCCAGCACTAATTGAGTATTCGCAGTCAGCCCGGCTGGGTAGATCATCGTCAGAATGTAATGCTCGATAAACCCACCGCCATAACCATCCTGCCCGGCCAAGTGGCGAAACAGGTTTTCCCAACGGGTGAGTGGGCAGGGCAGGTGCAGCACCTCTACCGCGATGCCCCAGGCAACGGCGGGCAGGTGCAGCCACATTACCCGGGGCCACTTCAGGGTGAGCAGGCCGCCGAACAGCACGAACAGGATAAAGGCCAGGTGGAACAGCACGAGGCCGTCGGCGGCTAGGCGGTAGAGCATGTGTGAGCTCGATGTAAGGTGAAGGGATAGGTGAAGTTTTGCAGCGTGCCGTTATAGCTCCAGTTGACGGGCATTGATACCGAACGCTTTGGCTATCTTTTCTCGCGTGGTGCGGCGGGGTTTGCTGACCGCTTCCTGCTGGGCAAATGCCGACTGTGAAATACCCAGGCGTTTGGCGACTTCTTCCTGGGTCAGGCTCAGGTGCTCGCGCCACGCGCGAATAGGTGTTGCGCCATCCACCAGGCGGCTGACTACCGCATGGGGTATCAGGTTTGGATCGTTTTGCTGCGCCACATAGTGTTCATAGGGAATCACCACATAGGCTGGCTCGCCCTGCGTATTGTGGATGATCTGTACGGCAGTAGGTTCGCTCGTCACGTTTTTTAACCTCTTGGATGCTGACGACCTGGATGCTGCCGTCCCAGTCGAAAAGGACCCGGTAATGACTTACCCGCAAGCGATAGCTGTGAGGATGGTTAACCAGCGCCTTGACGTTGATTGCATCGGGCATGTGTTCAAGAGCGGACACGGCATCGCGTACCTGTTGCTGATGATACGAATGCAACCGAAGCAATTGTTTGACGGCTTTTCGCGTCCATTGGATTGAATTCATGGGAGGTTAATAAGTCTTTTATAAGGTTTGCAATCGGTATTTTCAGATCCGCGTCAACGGGTCATGACGTTTTCCTTTCAAACCCTAGACGGCCGCCGTCAGCGCCGACGGGTAAAACTGTTGCGTGGTATGAATCAACGGAAGGCCCACGAAGGTTGCTTGCAGGCAATGAGGGCCGTTATTGTGCTGAATCCTTTTAGTCCTCGCCCCAAGGTTGTGTTGTGATGAATGCACCGCGTACCGCTGTCCCGATCAAAGCCGTTATTTTCGATATGGACGGGTTGTTGCTGGATACCGAAGGCATCTACACCGAAGTCACGCAGATCATTGCCGAACGCTATGGTCGTACCTACGACTGGAGCATCAAGCAGCACATCATCGGGCGGGGTGCCCAGGATTTGGCCGATTACGTGGTCAAGGCCCTGGACCTGCCGATCACGCCCGCCGAGTTTCTGGAAATACGCGAACCGCTGATGAGCGAGCGCTTTCCCAAGGCCCAGGGCATGCCCGGCGCCGAGGCGTTGGTGCGGCATTTGAAGGCGCACAATATTCCGATTGCGGTGGGCACCAGTTCATCGCGTAACTCGTTTGGCCACAAGACCACCCTGCACCGTGAATGGTTTGGCCTGTTCGACACCATCGTCACTGCCGATGACCCGGAAGTCGGCGCCGCCAAGCCAGCGCCGGATATCTTCCTCACCGCCGCGCGCCGGTTGGGTGTAGCGCCTGAGGATTGCCTGGTGTTCGAAGACTCGCCGTTCGGCGTGACGGCGGCGAAGGCTGCGCATATGACCGCTATTGCGGTGCCCGATGAGGCGATGGCTGACAGCAAGTACCAGCATGCTGACCAGATTATTCGCAAGCTCGCCGACTTTGATTTGGCCGCCTACGGCTTGCCCCCCATGGCCTGACCCCGCGCGGTCAAAAATGTGGGAGCTGGCTTGCCTGCGAAAGCGGTAGTGCAGTGACAGATGCTGCACTGACACACCGCCTTCGCGAGCAAGCCCACTCCCACATTTGGGTTGCGGTTCTGCAAAAATCAGGCGCTGAAACCACCATCGATGGTCAGGCTGGCGCCCGTGATATAGCCGGCTTCCGGCCCGGCCAGATAGGCCACAAAACTGGCAATCTCCTCCACATGCCCATACCGTCCTACCGCCATCAACCCGATCAGGCTTTCGGCAAAATCACTGTTCGCCGGGTTCATATCGGTGTCCACCGGCCCAGGCTGCACGTTGTTGATGGTGATGCCCCGTGGCCCCAGGTCCCGCGCCAATCCCTTGGTCAACCCCACCAGCGCCGCCTTGCTCATGGCGTAGGGCCCGCCACCGCCAAAGGGCATGCGTTCGGCGTTGGTGCTGCCGATATTGATCACGCGGCCACCTTCGCCCATGTGCTTGGCGGCTTCCTGGGTGGCGATAAACACGCTGCGTACGTTGATCGCCAAGGTCTGGTCGAAGTCTTCCAGCTTGAATTCGTCCAGCGGCGCGATGGCCAGCACGCCGGCGTTATTCACCAGGATATCCAGGCGTCCAAACGCCTCGACCGTGGCGTTGACCGCAGCGCGAATCGCCGTGGCATCGGCGCTGTCGGCGTGAATCGCCAGAGCCTGACCCCCTGCGCTGATCACCTCGTTCTGCAGTGTTTCAGCCTTGGCGGCCGAGCTGACGTAGGTAAAGGCAACCGCTGCCCCCTGGTCGGCGAGGCGCTTGACGATGGCGGCGCCGATGCCGCGGGAACCGCCTTGAATCAAGGCGACTTTGCCGGTGAGGTTGTGTGTGGTCATGTCGATCTCCGAGGTAGTTGATGGAGCGAGTATCGACCTCACCCGCGCTGCTCGGTAGCCCGTGGTTGCTATAGTCTGTGTAAACCAAAAGTTTAGAGTTTGGCGATATGGAAAGCTTTGGCAGTATCGAATGCTTTGTGCGCAGCGCCGAGGGTGGCAGCTTTGCCGAGGCTGCTCGGCACCTGAGCCTGACCCCGGCGGCGGTGGGTAAAAGCGTTGCCAAGTTGGAGGCGCGCCTCGGTGTGCGACTGTTCCAGCGCAGCACTCGGCGTCTGGCGCTGACCGAAGCCGGCAAGATGTTCCTGGCGGAAGTCAGCGGCAGCCTCACCACCATTCAGAATGCGGTCGCCAACCTGGCCAGTGCCGAAGGGCGGCCGGTGGGCACGCTCAAGGTCAGCATGGGGCCAGTGTTCGGGAACCGGTACGTGGTGCCGTTGCTGGGCGAATTTATGCGGCGTTGTCCGGATATCAGCCCGGACTGGCATTTCGATAACCGCCAGGTCGACCTGATCGGGCAAGGCTTCGATGCGGCCATTGGCGGCGGGTTTGAGCTGCCCCAAGGCGTGGTGGCGCGCAAGTTGACCCCGGCGCACCGGGTGCTGGTGGCGTCGCCGGATTACCTGGCGCGGTGCTCGCTGGTGCTGGCGCCCGATGACCTGTCGCACTGCCTTGGCATCTTGATCCGCTCGCCGCAGACAGGCCGGGTGCGTTCATGGCAACTGACCCATCGTGAGCGCGAGCACAGCCCTTTAGTGCTGAAACCGGCGATGACCATGAGCGACTCCGAAGCCGCTTGCTGCGCGAGTGCCCAGGGCCTTGGCATCGCGCTGGTGAGCATGCCGATGGCGGTGCCGTTCCTGGACAGCGGTGCGTTGGTGCGAGTGTTACCCGATTGGTATGTGGACGACGGCAATATTTCCATCTACTACGCAGAGCATAAATTGCTGCCGGGCAAGACGCGGGCGTTTGTGGATTTCATTATTGAGCAGTTCGCCGAGCAGAAACTGGCTCAACGGTTCAGTGCTATCTGAGCAGGGCCTTGCATCGAGTCGTGGCCATCGCGGGCAAGCCCGGCTCCCACAGTGATCGCAATCCAATGTGGGAGCCGGGCTCACCCGCGATGCAGGCGCATCGGTCTACCGCCCGAACTTGCCCGGCCAGCCGATGACCTTCTTCGGCCGCGGTGTCGCATAAGTTCTGACCTTCGAAGTCGACAACCCCAACCGCACCAACGACTCGGCCACCATCACCGCCGCCGCTACCCCGTCCACCACCGGCACCCCGGTGCGCTGGCGAATCTGCTCGTCCAGCCCGGCCATGCCGCCGCAGCCCAGGCAGATCACCTCGGCCTTGTCGTCGCGAATGGCCAGTTCCGCCTGCTGCACGATGGCTTCCATGGCGCCCACCGGGTCTTCTTCCAGCTCCAGCACCGCCATGCCGCTGGCACGCACCGAAGCGCAACGCTGGTAGAGGCCGGCGAGTTTCAGCCGGTCTTCAATCAGCGGCACCGTGCGGTCCAGGGTGGTCACCACCGAGTAGGCGTGCCCCAGGAACATCGCGGTGCTGGCCGCCGCCTCGGTGATATCCACCACCGGCACGTTGAGCAATTCCTGCAACCCTTCACGGCCATGCTCGCCATAACCGGCCTGGATCACCGCATCAAAGGGCTGGTCGTAGGCCATGACCCGATCCATCACGGCGATGGCTGCCAGATAACTTTCAAAGTTGCCTTCCACCGATTCTGCGCCGAAGTACGGGGTGAGCCCGACAATCTCGGTGCCCGGTGAAGCCACGGCCCGTGCTTGCTGGGCAATGGTGTCGGTGATGGATTCGGTGGTGTTGACGTTGACCACGAGGATACGCATGGAAAGTCCTTGTTTAATGACTGACGTTATCGACGGCAATGCTTTCGCCGCTGACATCGGCGTAGTGCGGTTGACGCTTGGCAATCAGCAGGTACAGCAACCCGGCAATGCCGGCGCCAAACAACCAGGAAAACGGCGAGACGCTGGCAAACCCCGGCAACAGCGCCAGCAGGATGGCGATCACTGCCGCCGGAATGAACGCGGCCACCGCACGCATATTCACCCCGCGGCTGTAGTAATAAATGCCTTGGGGGTCTTCGCTGTACAACTGCGGTACATCCACCTGGCTTCTACGAATCAGCCAGTAATCGACCATGATCACCCCGTACAACGGCCCCAGCAGCGCGCCGAGGCCAGAGAGGAAATACACGATCACCAGTGGGCTGTTATAGAGGTTCCACGGCAGGATCAGCACGGCAACGAAGGCGCTGATCAACCCGGCGCGCCGGAAGTTCAGGTACTTGGGCGCCAGGTTGCTCAGTACAAAGGCCGGGGCGACGAAGTTGGCCATGATGTTCACCGCCACGGTGACGATCAGGAAGGCCAGGCAGCCGAGCACGAGAAAGAAGGTGTTGGGGATCGCCGCGATGATTTCGGTCGGGCTTTCGATCACGCGGCCATTGAGCTGGAACTGTCCGCCGCACAGCAGCACGGTAATCGCGGCGAACACCAGGATATTGACCGGCAGGCCCCAGAAGTTCCCGACCTGGATGGTCTTGCGGCACGGCGATGAACGCGCGAAGTCGCAGAAATTGAGGATCAGGGTGCCGTAGATGGCCAGCCACAGCGCGCCGCCGGCAAAGATATTGCGCCACATCTCGCCGCCACTCAGGGGCTCGCGGATCGACCAGGCGATCTGCCCGTTCGCCTGGAAGTACATCCAGCCGGCCAGTGCGGCCACGGTCAGCAGTATCACCGGCCCGGCGAAGCCTTCATAGCGACGTACCATTTCCATGCCGTAGGCGAGGATCACCAACTGCACCAGCCAGATCGCCACAAAACACGCCCAGCCCAGGGTCGACAGCCCGAGAATCGAGTCGTGGTCATAATCGGCAAACCCTGGATGAATGGCGGTCAGCAGCACGCGGAAAACTACCGAGGCCAGGTAGGTCTGGATCCCAAACCAGGCAATCGCAATTACCGCCCGAATCAACGCCGGAATCTGCGCCCCATGAATGCCAAAACTGATGCGGCTGATAACCGGAAACGGCACACCGGTCTTCTGCCCCATGTAGCCCGACAAGTTCATGAAGAAGTACACCAGCGCCGCGCCGATCCCCAGGGACAGCAATATTTGCCAGCCGCCCAGGCCCAGGGCATAGAGCCCAATGGCGAATGAATAGTTGGCGATGTTGTGCACGTCATTGGTCCACAGCGCAAAGATGCTATAGCGCCCCCAGCGTCGGCCTTCGACCTTGGTGGGCGCCAGGTCCTTGTTGTGCAGGCGCGGGCTGAGTACCAGCGGGCCGGGGCCTGTGGCTGCAGGATTCAGGGGGGAGGAGGGCAGATCCAGTGCGAGGTTGTTCGAGAGACTTGTACGCATTCCGGCAGGCTCCAGCGCATCTGCAGCAAAGCGGCGGATGGCAAAGTGTATGTAGGTTTTGTATTGATTGTATACAAAGCGCACTTCTGCCTAAGCCATATGCGTGCCAATTCTCGATATATGAAAATCTTGGCTAATTTCGTTTTTATATAGGTCGCGAATAACTTACTGAATTACAGGCACTATAAGTTGACCGTTTGAACAGGTATTTATTTTTTCATTAATTGCAGGGTTATTTATATGCAGCGCCATTGGCGCAGGGAGATGTTACGTTTTGGTGCGTTGCACATTAAGTTGCACACAAAAATGGCACCTATGGTTACAAGGTTGTGTACAGATTTACCCGACCCCCAAAGCAAATATCGCTTTATGTAGGAGCGAGCTTGCTCGCGAAAAACGTCAACGATAACGCGGGCTTCCTGAATAAACGCGGCGTCCGTGAGTTTTTCGCGAGCAAGCTCGCTCCTACAGAGGCGGTGGCATCGTAGGCTCAAGCCTTGCTGATGATATTCCCCGCATGCAGCCCGCATTCCTTCTGCGTGGCTTCTTCCCACCACCAGCGGCCTTCACGCTCATGTTGGCGGGGCAATACCGGCCGAGTGCAGGGCTCGCAGCCGATGCTGATAAACCCGCGCTCATGCAGGCTGTTGTACGGCAACTCCAGCATGCGGATGTAGCCCCAGACCTCTTCGCTGGTCATCTGCGCCAGCGGGTTGAACTTGTACAGGGTGCGTTCCGGTGTGGAGAACGCCGTGTCGATTTCCAGCGCCGCCACCTGGCTGCGAGTGCCGGGGCTCTGGTCGCGGCGCTGGCCGGTGGCCCAGGCGCTGACACCGGCGAGTTTGCGGCGCAGCGGTTCGATCTTGCGGATGCCGCAGCATTCGCCATGGCCGTCCTTATAGAAGCTGAACAGGCCTTTCTCTTTGACGAAGGGCTCCAGCTTGCTCGGGTCTGGCGAGACCAGCTCGATGTCGATCTTGTAGAACTCACGCACCTGCTCGATAAACCGGTAGGTCTCCGGATGCAGGCGGCCGGTGTCGAGGCTGAACACCTTGACGTTCTTGTTCAGCTTCCAGGCCATGTCCACAAGGACCACATCCTCGGCACCGCTGAAGGAAATCCACAAGTCATCGCCGAACTGGCTGAACGCCAGCTTGAGAATGTCCTGGGCAGACTTGTTGGCATAAGTCGTGGCGAGTTCAACGACGTCGAAGGCTTGGTTCATCAGGACGGTTCCTACAGGTCAGTGGCGCTGAGCGCTCTCTAGGAGGGCGATGGTATCAAAAACTGTCCCGCGTTGCGGTGGCGGGCTTGAGTCGCTAGAGTTCGGCAGTCCTTTTGCTCGCTCAACTAACAATATCTAACAGGAGTGTCGTGTGGAAATTGCCTGCCTTGACCTGGAAGGGGTACTGGTTCCGGAAATCTGGATCGCCTTTGCCGAGAAAACCGGCATTGAGTCCCTGCGGGCCACCACCCGTGACATCCCCGACTACGACGTGCTGATGCAACAGCGCCTGCGCATCCTCGACGAGCATGGGCTCAAGCTGGCCGATATCCAGGCCGTTATCGCCACGCTCAAGCCGCTGGACGGCGCCATTGAGTTCGTCAATTGGCTGCGCGAGCGCTTCCAGGTGGTGATCCTGTCCGACACCTTCTATGAGTTCTCCCAGCCGCTGATGCGTCAGCTGGGTTTCCCGACCTTGCTTTGCCACCGCTTGATCACCGATGAAAACGATCGGGTGGTGAGCTACCAACTGCGCCAGAAAGACCCCAAGCGCCAATCGGTGCTGGCATTCAAGACCCTCTACTACCGCGTGATCGCTGCCGGTGATTCCTACAACGACACCAGCATGCTGGGTGAAGCTGACCGTGGGATTCTGTTCCATGCGCCGGACAATGTGATTCGCGAATTCCCGCAGTTCCCGGCGGTGCATACGTTTGAAGACCTGAAGAAAGAGTTTATCAAGGCGTCGAATCGGCAGTTGAGCCTGTAAGTTATGCGGCGCGGCTGATTGCCCCATCGCAGGCAAGCCAGCTCCCACCTTTGACCATGTAACGTCAAACGACGCGGTCAACTGTGGGAGTCGGGCTTGCCTGCGATGGCGTCGGCGCCGTCACACCTTACCCTCGGCCAGCAAGCGCTCATAAGGAATACGCAAGCCTTCATGCAGACGCTTGATCATCGACAGGCTCAGCTTGCGCTTGTGGTTCAGCACCTCTGACACCCGCCCACTGGTGCCGATAAACGGCTCCAGATCGCGGGCGGTCATGCCCAATTGCTCCATGCGAAACTTGATAGCCTCTACCGGATCCGAAGGGGGCATGGGGTAATGCTCGGCTTCGTACTTCTCGATGAGGACTGCCAGGATTTCCAGCTCATCACCTTCAGGCGAGCCGGGTGGTGCTCCCCATACCTGCTCGACTCGTACGAGTGCCGCAGTCAGGTCTTCCTGGGAGTGAATAGGTTTGATGTTCATCACGCAGTCTCCGCGTTGATCTGGTCGTACTGAGCGTGGGTCCCCACGAACCGTATAAACCCTAGTTGTCGCTGGTAGTCGATCGCCATGATCACTCGATACTTGTTGCCGCCAACGTTGAACACGACCCTGCCACCCTTAAGAATGCTCGCTGTTCTGAGTTCGGCCTTGAGTGCTTGCGGTGTTGGATAATTGGCCTTTTCCATGTGCCGATACAACTCGACCAGCGGTGTTCTGGCGTCGCTATAAGCTGAATGGCTTTCCCAGAATATTCGTAGGGTAGATAGAGCGATTATCCGCATCGCTTCAACCTCCCGTTTTGGGAGATCATAGGTGCGATTGCGTGGATAGGCAAACTCGGAAATATTTCCAGACGAGGAGGTAGTCGCTTCATGTGATCCTTCACAGGTGGCGGGTGGACGGTCGCTCCGGACGCTATCTGCAAGCGTCTATCCCGTCCACAGCGGTTCTGATTCAGGCTTTTTCTATCGCATGGCGTTCTACTCGAACGCTAGGAAGGGGCTGTGCCCTACAGATTTTCCAACGTTTGTAACAACACACGCACCTTCGTCAGCGACTCCTGATACTCCGCCTGCCACTCTGAATCCGACACAATCCCGCCGCCACCCCAGCAACACACCTGCCCATCCTTGACCAGCAAGCTGCGAATCGCGATGGAGCTGTCCATTTCGCCGCGCACGTCCAGGTACACCAGCGAGCCGCAATACAACCCGCGGCGGGTGGGCTCCAGCTCATCGATGATCTGCATGGCGCGAATCTTTGGCGCGCCGGTAATGGAGCCGCCAGGGAAGCTGCCGGCTATCAGGTCGAGGGCGTCTTTGTCGTCGGCCAATATGCCAGTGACACTGCTCACCAGGTGGTGCACGTTGGGGTAGCTTTCCAGGCTGAACAGCTCCGGCACTTTCACTGAGCCGATTCGGCAACTGCGGCCGAGGTCGTTGCGCAGCAGGTCAACGATCATCAGGTTTTCTGCGCGGTCCTTGGGGCTGGCGAGCAGCTCAGCGGCGTTGGCAGCGTCCTCTTCCGGTGTTAAACCGCGAGGGCGGGTGCCCTTGATCGGGCGGGTTTCGACCTGGCCTTCGCTGATGCGCACGAAGCGCTCCGGCGACAGGCTCAGCACCGCGCCGTCATCGGGCAAACTCTGGAACCCGGAAAACGGCGTCGGGCAGGCTTCGCGCAGCGCGCAGTAGGCTGCCCATGGATCGCCGATGCACGGCGCACGAAAGCGTTGGGCAAAGTTGACCTGGTAGCAGTCGCCGGCCTGGATGTAATCCTGGATACGCAGGATGGCCTGCTGGTACGCATCCACGCTGAGGTCCGGCGCCATGGTGCCCTGGAGCTTGAAGGTGGTGGGGGTGTCACCTGTTGCATGACTGAACAGGGCGATCAGACGTTGCCGCTCGCTATCGGCCAGCACCGGGTGAAACACCAGTTGGCTGGTGTGCGCCAGGTGATCGCTGACCAGTGCCCAGGCATACAGCCCCAGGCGCGCATCCGGCAGATGCAGGTCGTCCACGGCCAGGCGCGAGACCTGTTCCAAGTGCCGGCCGAAGTCATAGCTCAAGTAACCGATCAAACCGCCGGCAAATGGCAATTCAACGCCAGCAGGCAGGGCCGCCTCACCCAACTGCGCCAGGTTCTCGCGCAGGCGTTGCAGGAAATCGCTGCCGCGTTCATCCGGCCCAACCGTCAAGGTCGCTTCGGGCCAGGCGCTGAGCAGGTCATAACGCCCCCGCTCGGCAGCCGGGCGGCCGCTGTCGAGCAGCACCGCGCCAGGCGCATGGCGAATAGCCGCAAAGTACTCGGCGGGGTTGGCCCGGTAGGGTAAGGGGTAAACGGAGCAGGTCGACATGCGAGGGTGAATCAGCCAGTGGCGGGGGGGAGGGGATTGTAGTCCTCTGTAGGACTTGCTCCTAGAGGGGATGTCGGTGATAGCTCGATAGAGGGTATAGCCTGAGGGGCAAGTGGCTTGTCAGAAAGCTATCGCAGGCAAACCAGCTCCCACCTATCGAGCCCGGGCTTGCCTGCGATGCGCTGCTTAGCCTTCAACCGGCGGAATATGCCCGAACATCTCCTGCACGAACTTCACCCGTTCCTCGGGGGTTTCTGTCACCCCGGCTGCCTTGAGCTCTTCAAGCCGTGCCTCCACCGCATGGGTGCGCAAAGTCAGGCCGCAATCGTTGGCAATCTGGATGTTCAGCCCAGGCCGAGCGTTCAGCTCAAGGATCAATGGGCCTTTTTCCTGGTCCAGCACCATGTCCACGCCGATATAACCCAGCCCGCACAGCTCATAGCAGCCGGCGGCGAGCTTCATGAAACCGTCCCAGTTGGGCAGTTGCACGCCATCCACCGCGTTGGTGGTGTCGGGGTGCTTGGTGATGATGTTGTTCAGCCAGGTGCCGCGCAGGGTCAGGCCGGTGGCCAGGTCTACACCCACGCCGATCGCGCCCTGGTGCAGGTTGGCCTTGCCGCCGGACTGGCGGGTGGGCAAGCGCAGCATCGCCATCACCGGGTAGCCCATCAGCACGATGATGCGGATGTCCGGCACGCCTTCATAGCTGATGCTTTTGAAGATCTGGTCGGGCACCACGCGGTACTCGATCAACGCGCGGTCGCGGTGGCCGCCGAGGGAATACAGGCCGGTGAGGATGCTGGAAATCTGGTGCTCGATCTCCTCATGGCTGATGATTTTGCCGGACACCGTGCGATAGCGCCCTTCAAACCGGTCGGCCACCACCAGGATGCCGTCACCGCCGGCGCCCTGGGCGGGCTTGATCACGAAGTCGCTGCGCCCGCCGATGATCTCGTCGAGCTTGTCGATTTCCTTCTCGGTGGAGATCACCCCGTACATTTCCGGTACATGGATGCCGGCCGCCAGGGCCCGTTCCTTGGTGATGATCTTGTCATCCACGATGGGGTACAGGCTGCGCTTGTTGTACTTGAGCACGTAGTCGGCATTACGCCGGTTAATGCCCATGATTCCCCGCGCTTCCAGGGCCTTCCAGGTCTTCCAGAAGCCGAACATCAAGAATCAGCCTTCAGGAACGCCTTGAAACGCACCAGCTCGGTGAGGCGATAGCCGCGGTAGCGACCCATGGCCAGCATGAAGCCCACCAGAATCAGCAGGATCGCCGGGAAGGTGAACACGAAGTAAACCAGCTCCGGCACGCTCATGATCAGGTGCGCCAGGGACGCAGCGAACAGCGTGCCAATCGCCACTTTCAGCGCGTGGTTGGCGCCACGCTCCTCCCAGGTGATCGACAGGCGTTCGATGGTCATGGTCAGGATCACCATCGGGAACAGCGCCACCGACAAACCGCGTTCCAGCCCCAGCTTGTGGCTGAACAGGCTGATGGCGGCAATCAGCACCACCACGAAGGTCAGCACCACCGACAGCCTCGGCAGCATCTGCAGTTTAAGGTGTTCAAGGTACGACCGGAGCGACAGGCCCAGTGCCGTGATGATCGTGAACAGCACAATCCCGAAGCCCAACTGGGTCTCGCGGAATGCCAGGGCGATCAGTACGGGGGTGAAGGTGCCCAGGGTCTGCAGGCCGATCAGGTTGCGCAGGATCAAGATTACCAGCACGCCTATCGGGATCATCACCATGATCATGAAGGTCTGCTGGGTTTGCAGCGGCAGGCCGTACAGCGAGTATTCGAGGAAGTTGGCGTCGGTGTTTTCGTCCGTCAGCTTGGCCAGGCGGATGGCGTTCATCTCGCTGTTGTTCAGGCTGAAGGTCACCATGGCTTTCTTGCCGCCATCGACGGTGATCAGGTTTTCATCGCCGGTCCACCACAGCAGGCGGTCGGCGGGCAGGCCCTGTTCACCAGTCTCCGGGTTGAAGTACAGCCAGTCGTTGCCGTTGAAACTGCGCAGCCACAGTTCCGGGGTTTGCGGCTGGTCGGCCACCAGGCGGATGGTGTGGACTTTCTCTACCGGCACGTGGGCGATGGACAGCAGCAGTTCGACGATCTTGGCTTTGTGCGACGTCGAGGGGTCGCCGGCCAGCAGCAACTTCACATTGTCGTCGTTGAGGTTGTTGGTGCGCTTGATGGCTTCACTGATAAAGGTCTCGACGTCGGCCGAGTGCTGGCGGATCGGGGCCAGCAAGGCTTCGGCGGCGATCTTCTCGGGGCCTTCAACGGCGATGCTGTCGCGGAAGGTCGGGCCTTTGATCTTGACCTTTTCGCCGCTGTAGCGCTTGGTCAGCACCAGGCGGTAATAGAGGGTCTGGTTGCCCTTGGCCCGACGCGCCGACCAGGTGACCTTGCGGTTGCCGTCGATGCGGTTGACGCTCACCCCGTAGTTGTTCGAGATAAAGCTCTCATTGAGGCTGACGAAGTCGCGGCTCAAGGGCGGCACGAACATCTGGATCTTGACCGGGTCTTTCGGGTTGGCGACGAACTCGACCTTGGCGTCGATGTTCCACAAGTCGTCGGTGGCATCTTCGGTGACGGGAATTCCCAGCACGAAGATCTGATAAGCGGTGACCGAAATGCCCAGCACCACCAGCAAGGTGATCAGGATTTTCAGGTGCAGGGTCAGAGAGCGCATTCGGTTTACTCGGCGGTATTAAGCGTCGGCGGCGCAGGCGGGGTTTCCTGCTGCATATTTAAGACTGGGGTCGACCAGCGCATCAAAGCGTTTCAAGGCTTCGGAGCCAATCAGCAGCGGGTATTGGAATGCGCTGCGGTCAGTCAAGTTCACTTCGATGCTGCGTAAAGCACTGCCCATGCAGATATCCAGCGCAATCACTGGGCGGGCGGTGTAGTTCTTGTCCTCATCGGGGTCGTAGTCGCCGGCGCGGCGCTTGATCTTGCTGACACGCGCCAGGGGCAGTTCGATGGGGTGGGAATGGGCGGTGTCGATGGCCAGGTAGAAGCGTACCCAGGATTCGCCATTGCGCTTGAAGCGCTTGATATCGCGGGCACTCAACGAGGCGGTCTTGGCGCCGGTGTCGAGTTTGGCCGCCACTTCCAGGTCGATACCCGCAAGCTTGGCGTATTCATTCAGGCCGTACACGGTCTTCTCGGCGCCAGCGCCAAGGCTCGGTATGCACAGCAGGCACATCACTAGTAGGTAAGGCTTGAGTCTCATAAATCCTGAGGCAGGGCAGTGCACTGTTCATTTCATGGGGACTGGCATTGCTGCGCAATCTCGGGTGCGCCCTTTCATCATTTGATGTCAGGCAAAAGCGGCGGGCATTCTAACATGATGCTTTTTTGGCGCCAGCGCTGGCAGGCGGCCATGCCTTGGCAAGCGAATGAGGGGGTTATTAGACGATTGTCGACAATGTGTATTTATTCTTTGACTGTGAGAGGCTTATTGGCTAGTTTTTGCGGCATTGATTTTAAAGGTGTCGACAATATGCTGGGGCAACTGGAAAAACCATCGGTAGTACCAGACGATTCCCAGACCATGTCGGAGAACGTCTTCCGGCGTATCCAGGCCGCCATCGTCAAAGGCGAAATCGCCCCCGGCAGCAAGATTTCCGAGCCGGAGCTGGCGCGCACCTACGGCATCAGTCGCGGCCCGCTGCGCGAAGCGATCCATCGCCTGGAAGGTCAGCGCCTGCTGGTGCGGGTGCCTCATGTCGGCGCACGCGTGGTGTCTTTGAGTCATGCCGAGCTGGTCGAACTGTATGAGATTCGCGAGTCCCTGGAAGGCATGGCCTGTCGCCTGGCCGCCGAGCGCATGACTGACGCAGAGATCGAGGAGCTGCGCCAGGTGTTGCACACCCACGAACGGGATGCGGCGTTCCAGGCCGGTGTCGGCTATTACCAGCAGGAAGGCGACTTCGATTTTCACTACCGCATCATTCAAGGTGCCGGTAACCGCACCCTCACCCAAATGCTCTGCGGCGAGCTGTATCAACTGGTGCGCATGTACCGCATCCAGTTCTCCGCCACCCCCAATCGTCCACGCCAGGCCTTTGCCGAGCATCACCGCATTCTGGACGCGATTGCCGATCGCGACGGTGAACTGGCCGAACTGTTGATGCGCCGGCATATCGGCGCCTCCAAACGCAACATTGCCCGTCACTTCCCGGACGGTGCGCCTTCATCACGAGGTGAGTCATGAGTTCCAACAACAACAGCACTCCCGGCCAGCGTTTCCGTGACGCCGTCGCCAGTGAACAGCCCTTGCAAGTGGTGGGCGCCATCAACGCCAACCATGCGCTGTTGGCCAAGCGCGCCGGCTTCAAGGCGATTTATCTGTCAGGTGGCGGTGTAGCCGCCGGCTCCCTCGGCGTGCCGGACCTGGGTATCACCGGCCTGGATGACGTGCTCACCGACGTGCGCCGCATTACCGACGTGTGCGACCTGCCGCTGCTGGTGGACGTGGACACCGGTTTCGGCTCCTCGGCGTTCAACGTGGCGCGTACCGTCAAGTCGATGATCAAGTTCGGTGCCGCCGCCATCCATATCGAAGACCAGGTGGGCGCCAAGCGCTGCGGTCATCGCCCCAACAAAGAAATCGTGTCCCAGCAGGAAATGGTCGACCGCATCAAGGCCGCCGTGGATGCGCGTACCGATGACAGCTTCGTGATCATGGCGCGCACCGACGCCCTGGCAGTCGAGGGCCTGGAGTCCGCCCTGGAGCGTGCAGCCGCGTGCATCGAGGCCGGTGCCGACATGGTGTTTCCGGAAGCCATCACTGAACTGGAGATGTACAAGCTGTTCGCCTCCCGCGTGAAGGCGCCGATCCTGGCGAACATCACCGAGTTCGGCGCCACACCGCTGTACACCACCGAACAGTTGAAATCTGCGGATGTTTCCATTGTGCTGTACCCGCTCTCGGCCTTCCGTGCCATGAACAAGGCCGCCGAGAATGTCTACACCGCGATTCGTCGCGACGGTACCCAGCAGAACGTGATCGACACCATGCAAACGCGCATGGAGCTTTACGATCGCATCGACTACCACACCTTCGAGCAGAAGCTCGACGCGCTGTTCGCCGCGAAAAAATAAACCCTGTGGTTCCCTGAACAACTACAAAATTGGAGAACGAACATGGCTGAAGCAAAAGTATTGAGTGGTGCTGGCCTGCGTGGCCAGGTCGCCGGGCAGACTGCACTGTCCACCGTGGGCCAGGCCGGCGCCGGCCTGACCTACCGTGGCTACGACGTACGCGAACTGGCCGCTGACGCCCAGTTTGAAGAAGTCGCCTACCTGCTGCTGTACGGTGAATTGCCAACCCAGGCAGAACTGGCCGCGTACAGCGACAAGCTGAGCAAACTGCGTGACCTGCCCCAGGCCCTGAAAGAAGTGCTCGAACGCATCCCCGCCGACGCCCATCCGATGGACGTGATGCGCACCGGGTGCTCGTTCCTGGGCAATATCGAGCCGGAGAAAGATTTCAGCGTGCAGCGCGATGTCACCGACCGCCTGCTCGCCGCGTTCCCGGCGATCATGTGCTACTGGTATCGCTTCAGCCACGACGGCCAGCGCATCGACTGCGTGACCGACGAGCCGAGCATCGGTGGCCACTTCCTGCACCTGCTGCATGGCAAGAAACCGAGCGAGCTGCACGTCAAAGTGATGAACGTGTCACTGATCCTCTACGCCGAACACGAATTCAACGCTTCGACCTTCACCGCACGGGTGTGTGCATCGACATTGTCCGACCTGTATTCCTGCGTCACCGCTGCCATCGGCTCCCTGCGCGGCCCGCTGCATGGCGGTGCCAACGAAGCGGCGATGGAAATGATCGAGCGTTTCTCCTCGGCCCAGGAAGCGGTTGAAGGCACCCTTGGCATGTTGGCGCGCAAAGACAAGATCATGGGCTTTGGCCACGCGATCTATAAAGACAGCGATCCGCGCAATGAGGTGATCAAGGGCTGGTCGAAAAAACTCGCTGACGAAGTGGGCGACACCGTGTTGTTCCCGGTCTCCGAAGCCATCGACAAGACCATGTGGGAACAGAAGAAGCTGTTTCCCAACGCCGATTTCTACCATGCCTCGGCGTACCACTTCATGGGCATCCCGACCAAGTTGTTCACGCCGATCTTCGTATGCTCGCGCCTGACCGGCTGGGCTGCGCATGTGTTCGAGCAGCGCGCCAACAACCGCATCATCCGTCCAAGCGCCGAGTACACCGGCGTTGAGCAGCGCAAGTTCGTGCCAATCGAACGTCGCTGAATGGGATGGGCTGTGCCCGCTGGCTCATGTGCTTGTTTGTGGGAGCTGGCTTGCCTGCGATTGCATCACCTCGGTGTACCTGTCACACCACAGTGATGCCATCGCAGGCAAGCCAGCTCCCACAGGAAACAAAGCCAGTGTCGACAGTTCACCTTTCGAACTTACCGTGACCGAGTCCTGACGATGAACACTGAATTTCGCAAACCACTCCCCGGCAGCCGCCTGGATTTCTTCGACGCCCGTGCGGCGGTCGAGGCAATCACCCCCGGCGCCTACGCCACGTTGCCCTACACCTCGCGTGTGCTCGCCGAGAACCTGGTGCGCCGTTGCGACCCGGCCACCCTCGACGCGTCCCTGAGTCAACTGATCGAGCGCAAGCGCGACCTCGACTTCCCGTGGTTCCCCGCCCGCGTGGTGTGCCATGACATCCTCGGCCAGACCGCTCTGGTCGACCTTGCCGGCCTGCGCGATGCCATCGCCCAGCAAGGCGGCGACCCGGCGCAGGTCAACCCGGTGGTGCCTACCCAACTGATCGTCGACCATTCCCTGGCCGTCGAGGCCGGTGGTTTTGACCCGCAAGCCTTCGAAAAAAACCGCGCCATTGAAGACCGTCGCAACGAAGACCGTTTCCACTTCATCGAGTGGACCAAAAAGGCCTTCAAGAACGTTGATGTGATCCCGCCGGGCAACGGCATCATGCACCAGATCAATCTGGAGAAAATGTCCCCGGTGATTCAAGTGCGTGACGGTGTGGCCTTCCCGGATACCTGTGTCGGTACCGACAGCCATACGCCTCACGTAGACGCCCTGGGTGTGATCGCCATCGGCGTCGGTGGCCTGGAAGCCGAGAGCGTGATGCTCGGCCGCGCGTCGTGGATGCGCCTGCCGGAAAGCGTGGGCGTGGAATTGACCGGCAAGCTGCAACCGGGCATCACCGCCACCGATATGGTGCTGGCGCTCACCGAATTCCTGCGCCAGCAAAAGGTGGTCGGCGCCTGGCTGGAGTTCTTCGGCGAAGGGGCCTCGGCACTGACCTTGGGTGACCGTGCCACCATCTCCAACATGGCCCCGGAGTACGGCGCCACCGCCGCGATGTTCTACATCGACGCGCAAACCATCGCTTACCTCAAACTCACCGGCCGCGAAGACGAACAAGTCGCCTTGGTCGAGCAATACGCACGTCACACCGGCCTGTGGGCGGACGACTTGAAAGGCGCGCAGTACGAGCGCAGCCTGAGCTTCGACCTCTCCAGCGTCGTGCGCAACATGGCCGGCCCGAGCAACCCCCATGCCCGCCTGGCCACCCGCGACCTGGCGTCAAAAGGCATTGCCGGCCAATGGGATGACGTGCCGGGGCAAATGCCCGACGGCGCGGTGATCATCGCTGCCATCACCAGTTGCACCAACACCAGCAACCCGCGGAACGTGATTGCCGCCGGCCTGTTGGCACGCAACGCCAACAAGCTGGGGCTGACCCGCAAGCCGTGGGTCAAGTCGTCTTTGGCGCCGGGCTCGAAAACCGTGGCCATGTACCTGGAAGAAGCCGGCCTGGGCCATGAGCTGGAAAAACTCGGTTTTGGCGTGGTGGCCTTTGCCTGCACTACCTGCAACGGCATGTCGGGCGCGCTCGACCCGGTGATCCAGCAAGAGATCATCGACCGCGACCTGTACGCCACCGCGGTGTTGTCGGGTAACCGCAACTTTGACGGGCGCATTCACCCTTACGCCAAGCAAGCCTTCCTGGCGTCGCCGCCGCTGGTGGTGGCCTATGCGATTGCCGGTACCATCCGTTTCGACATCGAGAAGGACGTGCTCGGCCTGGATGCCGACGGCAACGAAATCCGCCTGCAAGACATCTGGCCGAGCGATGAAGAGATCGACGCGGTGGTCAAGGCTTCGGTGAAACCCGAGCAATTCCGTGCGGTGTATATCCCGATGTTCGCCATCCACGAAGACACCGGGCCCAAGGTCACGCCGCTGTACGACTGGCGCCCACAAAGCACCTATATCCGCCGCCCGCCGTACTGGGAAGGCGCGCTGGCCGGTGCACGGCCGCTCAAAGGCATGCGCCCGCTGGCGGTGCTGCCAGACAACATCACCACCGACCACTTGTCGCCGTCCAACGCGATCATGCTGGACAGCGCCGCCGGTGAATACCTGGCGAAAATGGGCTTGCCCGAGGTCGACTTCAACTCCTACGCGACACACAGGGGTGACCATTTGACGGCGCAGCGCGCCACCTTCGCCAACCCGAAACTGTTCAACGAAATGGTGCAGGAAAACGGCAAGGTCAAGCAGGGCTCTCTTGCGCGTATCGAGCCGGAAGGCAAGGTCACGCGGATGTGGGAAGCGATTGAAACCTACATGGAACGCAAACAGCCGTTGATCATCATCGCGGGCGCCGACTATGGCCAGGGCTCGTCCCGTGACTGGGCGGCCAAGGGCGTACGCCTGGCCGGTGTGGAAGCCATTGCCGCCGAAGGCTTCGAGCGTATCCACCGCACCAACCTGGTGGGCATGGGCGTGTTGCCCCTGCAGTTCCTGCCGGGCACCGACCGCCACACCCTGCAAATCGACGGCAGTGAAACCTATGACGTGGTCGGCGAGCGCACCCCGCGTGCGCAACTGACCCTGGTGATCAACCGCAAGAATGGCGAACGTGTCGAGGTGCCAGTGACCTGCCGCCTGGACACCGCCGAAGAAGTGTCGATCTACGAGGCCGGTGGCGTGTTGCAACGTTTCGCCCAGGACTTCCTGGAATCAAAGGCGACCGCCTGAAGAGGATAACCATGGCACACGTAGCGCAAATCAAGATCCCCGCCACCTACATGCGTGGCGGCACCAGCAAGGGCGTGTTCTTCAGCCTCCAGGACCTGCCCGCAGCGGCGCAGGTGCCGGGCCCTGCACGCGACGCCTTGTTGCTGCGGGTGATCGGCAGCCCCGACCCCTATGACAAGCAGATCGACGGCATGGGTGGGGCCACCTCGAGCACCAGCAAGACCGTGATCCTGGCCAAAAGCAGCCGCGCCGATCACGACGTGGATTACCTGTTTGGCCAGGTCTCCATCGACAAGCCATTTGTCGATTGGAGCGGCAACTGCGGCAACCTGTCGGCGGCGGTGGGTTCGTTCGCCATCAGTGCCGGCCTGGTCGATGCGGCCCGCGTACCCCATAACGGCGTGGCCGTGGTGCGGGTGTGGCAGGCCAATATCGGCAAGACCATCATCGCCCACGTGCCAATCACTGACGGCGCGGTGCAGGAAACCGGCGACTTTGAACTGGACGGCGTGACCTTCCCGGCTGCCGAAGTGCAGTTGGAATTCATGGACCCGGCGGCGGAAGAAGAGGGCGGTGGTGGCTCGATGTTTCCCACTGGCAACCTCGTCGACGACCTGGAGGTACCCGGCGTCGGTACCTTCAAGGCCACGTTGATCAACGCCGGTATCCCGACGATTTTCATCAACGCCCAAGACCTCGGCTACGCCGGTACCGAGCTGCAAGGCGCGATCAACAGCGACCCCAAGGCCCTGGCGATGTTCGAGACCGTGCGGGCGTATGGCGCGTTGCGCATGGGCCTGATCAAACACCTGGACGAAGCCGCCCAGCGCCAGCACACGCCCAAGGTGGCGTTCGTCGCCAAGCCAGCCGATTACGTGGCCTCCAGCGGCAAGGCGATCAAGGCCGGCGATGTGGACCTGCTGGTGCGCGCCTTGTCGATGGGCAAACTGCACCACGCGATGATGGGCACTGCGGCGGTGGCGATTGGCACCGCCGCGGCGATTTCCGGCACCTTGGTCAACCTGGCGGCGGGCGGCGTAGAGCGCAATGCCGTGCGCTTCGGGCACCCGTCCGGCACCTTGCGTGTGGGGGCCGAGGCCAGCCAGGTGGACGGTGAATGGGTGGTGAAAAAAGCCATTATGAGCCGCAGTGCGCGGGTGTTGATGGAAGGCTACGTGCGCATCCCCGGCGACGCCTTTTAGCTTGATCGTTCCCACGCTCCGCTTGGGAACGCCGCCTGGGACGCTCTGCGTCCTGCTGTGACGCAGAGCGTCACGGGATGCATTCCCACGCGGAGCGTGGGAACGATCAACATCAACCTTGACCTTGAGGAACAACCCCACCTTTTAGGAGAACTGCCATGAGCGCCAACGTCGACCAGAACAACCGCCCCGACTACGACCCGGTTTTGCAGGGCATCGCCGACTACGTCCTCAACTACCGCATTGACTCCCAGGACGCCCTGGATACCGCCCGCAACTGCCTGATGGACACCCTCGGCTGTGGCCTGCTGGCCCTGCGCTTCCCCGAGTGCACCAAGCACCTGGGGCCGATGGTCGAGGGTACCGTGGTGCCGTTCGGTGCACGGGTGCCGGGCACTTCGTTTCGCCTGGACCCGGTCAAGGCCGCCTGGGATATCGGTTGCATCGTGCGCTGGCTCGACTACAACGACACCTGGCTTGCCGCCGAATGGGGCCACCCTTCAGACAATCTTGGCGGCATCCTCGCCGTGGCCGATCACCTGTCGCAAAAGCGCCTGGCCAATGGCGACGCGCCGCTGACCGTGCGTGCAGTGCTGGAAGCGATGATCATGGCTCACGAAATCCAAGGCGTGATTGCCTTGGAAAACTCCTTCAACCGGGTAGGCCTCGACCATGTGTTGCTGGTGAAAGTCGCTACCACGGCGGTCACCGCCAAGCTGATGGGCGCCAACCGCGAGCAGTTGCTATCGGCGTTGTCCCACGCTTTTGTCGATGGTCAGGCGCTACGCACCTATCGTCATGCACCGAATGCCGGCTCGCGCAAATCCTGGGCGGCGGGCGATGCGTCGAGCCGCGGCGTGCGCCTGGCAGACATCGCCCTGCGTGGCGAAATGGGCATCCCCGGCGTGTTGAGTGCGCCGCAGTGGGGCTTCTATGACGTGCTGTTCAGCCACACCAACAAGGACCTGGCGCTCAAGCCCGAGGACAAGCGAGCTTTCAGCCTGCCCCAAGCCTACGGCACCTATGTGATGGAAAACGTGCTGTTCAAGATCAGCTTTCCGGCCGAGTTTCACGCGCAAACCGCCTGTGAAGCGGCAGTCGCCCTGCATCCGCAGGTCAAGCATCGTTTGCATGAAATCGACCGTATCGTGATCACTACCCATGAGTCGGCGATTCGCATTATTTCCAAGGTCGGCCCATTGGCGAATGCCGCCGATCGCGACCACTGCCTGCAATACATGACCGCCGTGCCCTTGGCGTTCGGCAATCTGGTGGCCGAGCAGTATGAAGATGATTTCCACGCGGCCCACCCGATCATCGATGAGCTGCGCGACAAGATGGTCGTCATCGAAGACCCGCGCTACAGCCGCGAATACCTGGAGGCCGACAAGCGCTCGATTGCCAACGCGGTGCAGGTGTTTTTCACGGATGGCACCTGCACCGAGCAGGTGGTGGTGGAGTACCCGATTGGCCATCGCCGCCGTCGGGTGGACGGCATTCCACTGCTGGAAGACAAGTTCAAGGCCAACCTGGCCACGCGGTTCACCGCGCAACGCAGCGCCGAAATCTTTGCGTTGTACAAGGATCAGGCACGGCTTGAGGCTACTCCAGTCAACCGTTTCATGGACCTGCTCACTATCTGAAAAACAGCACAGTCACTGTAGGAGCGAGCTTGCTCGCGAAAAACGTCAACGATGCCGCGTGCTTCCTGAGTAAGCGCGGCGCCTATGGGTTTTTCGCGAGCAAGCTCGCTCCTACAGAGGCAATGACGCAGGCTCAAGCGTGTCCAAACCGCAGTATCACCCGGCGGTTGTGCTTGCTCTTTTTCTCGATCTTCTCGCAGAACACCCGGCCGATTTCTTCGGTATTGAGCACATGGGTACCGCCGCAGGGCTGGATATCGATGCCGGGGATTTCAATCACCCGTACCGAACCTGAGACCACCGGCGGCGCAACCGCCTGAGTGCGGGTGATCTGCAGCAGGGTCGCGTACTCGGTGGCAGGCATCGACAGCGTTTTCACCGCGTGGGCCTGCTCGATCAGGGCGTTGAGGTCACGGGTGAGGCCGTCTTTGTCCAGGGTCATCTCCGGCAGGTCGAAATCCAGTCGGCCTTTATCCGCACTGATGCTGCAACCGGTCACGGGCGCGTCGATGAGGGAGCACAGCAAGTGCAGGCAAGTGTGCATCTTCATGTGCTGGTAGCGCCGCTCCCAATCCAGCCCGGCGTCGACCTGGACGCCAGCGGCCAACTGTTCGGGGCAATGGTCTACCTGATGCCAGATGATCGAGCGCAACACCGGGTCGCGCACGGTGCCTGTCACCTCGACCCGTGTGCCATCGGCCAGGGTGAAGTGGCCGGTATCGCCTGGTTGCCCGCCGCCGGTGGGGTAGAACAGGGTGTGCTCCAGGGCGACACCCTGTTCGCTGACGGCAATCACCCGGGCGCTGAAGGCGTTCTGGTAGGGCGCGCTGTCAAACAGCGCCAGGGTTTCCATGGTATGCACGGACATGTTCAACCTCCGACGATCAATGGGGTGGCTTGCAAGAGGTGGCGCACCAGTGCGCTCAAACCAGGGGGAGAGAGCAGGGTGATTTCAAATTCCGGCCCGCACACCTTCAGGTTCAGCGGCAGGCGTGGCAGTTGCTCGTCGTTGTCGAGGCGACGCAGGCGAAACTGCAGGTGGTGCCGCTCTTTTACCGTGGGTTCGAGCATCAGCCCTTGCAGCGGATGAAAGTCGGCGTCCAGCACGGTGACCTTGTGGCCGGCACTCACTTCGCCCACCACGTGCAAGCGCTCATCCAGGGCAAAGGCGCCGAGGTAGTTGCTGTGGTCCGATTCATCGTTTTTCTGCAGTTGGATCTGGTTGACCACCTTGACCTTGGTGCCTGCCGGCACGTCTTGGGTAATCACGCAGGAGGGGCTGATAAACACGTTATCGCCGATCGAAACATAGCCCAGCACCCGGGCGCCGGCGCCGACTTCGACGTTGTTGCCCAGGCGCGGGTGGCGTTTGCCGTCCGGGTTGTTGGCAATACCGCGCGCACCCAGGGTCACGCCGCAGAGGATGTAGCAGTCGTTGCCGATCACGCAGGTCTCGCCGATGACCGTGCCGTAGCCATGGTCCAGCACAAAGCGCCGGCCGATGCGCGCTGCCGGGTGAATCTCGGCGCCGGAGAGAATCTTGCCCTGGTTACTCAGTTTGAGGGCCATGCGCGAAAAATCGCCGTGGTCAGCGGCCTGGAAATGCCACACCAGGTGCGCAAGGCGGTAGAACAGCACGGCCTTGAACGAGGCGTAGGATTCCAGGATCAACTCACCGCGCCCACGGGACGCGGGGTCGCGATAGGCATAGGCAATCAGGTCCTCGGCCACCGCCTGGGCGGCGGTCTGGATCAACGGTGCCAGGTGCGGCTCCAGCTGCTTCATCTGTCTGGGCGTCAGGGTGGTGATGAGGTGGGTGAGCAACTCATCGTGCAGCTGTTGCATGTCGATAAAGCCCCCCATGGAGACACCCCCGTACATTGAATGGTTGGAAGCCCCGTTATTCGAAACTGGGCAGGTAGCTGTCGGCATTGTCGTAGACCATGGTCAACACCACCGTTTCAGGCGGCAGTTCGGGGGCGAGTTGGGCGATGGCAACCATGTTGGCGGCCGAAGACAGCCCGAGGCTGATGGCATCGGTGCGCATGATGCGTTTGATCATGTCCAGGCAATCGGCGTGCGACACCTTGAGCATGCCGTCGATCACGTCCAGGTTGAGGATGCTGGGGATCAGGCCAATCGACAGGCCCTGGATCCAGTGCGCTGCGTGTTGGTCTTTGAGCAGGTCGCACTCTTCCGGTTCTACACCCATCACCCGCAGCGCCGGCCAGGCGGCCTTGAGGGTTTCGCCGATACCGGTGATGTGTCCACCGGTGCCAATGCCGCTGACGAAGTAGTCCACGCGCTGTTCACCGAAGGCGCGAAGGATTTCCGGGGCGGTGGTGTCGCGGTGGGTTTGGGGGTTGGCGCCATTGCGTTGCTGGTTGAGCATCACATAGTTGGGGTTCTCCAACTGCAGCTCCATGCACTTTTCGCCGTGGGAGTTATTGCCCAGGCGACTGTCGGACAGCACTACCCTGGCGCCATACAGACGCAGCAGTTTCTGTTTTTCCGGGCTGTAGTTGTCAGGGATCACCAGCACTACTTTGTAACCCAGCACATTGCCGGCCATCACCAGGCCAATGCCGGTGTTGCCGCCACTGGGTTCGATGATGGTCTGCCCGGAATCACGGATCAGCACGCCGCGGCGCTCGGCATCCAGGATCATGCCCAGGGCGATGCGCGCCTTGTGGCTGCCGCCGGGGTTGAGGGACTCCAGCTTGGCGTAGACCTCGATGCCGAGGTCTTCGGAAAACTGGGCCAGACGCACGATCGGCGTTTGGCCGATGACGTCGAGAATGGAGTTATGCAGCATCAGCACGTCCCCACTTTCAGTACAACGGCATGTCAGGTTCGACGTCGCGAACCCAATGTTTCATGCCACCCTGGAGGACTTTGGTGTTGGCAAAGCCGGCCGCCAACAGGGTGCTGGCGGCTTGCTCGGCACGGGCGCCTGCGTAGCAGATCAGGTAGTGGGTGTTGTCGCGGCTCAGGCTGGCGAGTTGCCCATCCAGTTCTGCCAACGGGATATGCACCACGCCCGGTAATTTGCACACTTCCAGTTCGCTGGCGTCACGCACGTCGAGCAATACATCGGCGCTGCTGGGGTGTTCAAGCACTTGCTTGAGCACCTGGGGCTTGATGTAGCGTTCCGCGGCCAGGGAGGGCAAGCTCGGTACGGCATCGGCGCAGGTGGCCGGCGCGACGGTTTCGCTATGGCGCAGGTCCGAGCAGCAGGGGCAATCAGCGCGGCGCTTGAAGCGGATCTCGCTGAACTTCATCGCCAGTGCGTCAAAGCGCATCAAACGGCCGGACAGGGGTTCGCCAATACCGATCAGCAATTTGATCGCCTCAGTTGCCTGGATCATACCGACCACGCCCGGCAACACGCCGATCACACCGCCCGCGCTGCAATTGGGTGCCAACTCTGCGGGTGGGGCCTTGGGGAACAGGCAGCGATAGCACGGCCCACCTTTATAGTTGAGCACGCTGATCTGCCCGTCGAAACGGTAGATAGCGCCGTACACCAAAGGTTTGCCCAACTGCACACAGGCGTCGTTGACCAGGTAGCGGGTGTCGAAATTGTCGGTTCCGTCGATCACCAGGTCATAGGCGCCCACCAGTTCCAGGGCGTTGTCGCTGTTGAGCGCGGTGTTGTACGCGTTGATCTGGATATGCGGATTGAGGTCCAGCAGGCGCTGCTTGGCGGACTCGACCTTGGGCATGCCCAGGGTGCTGTTGCCATGCACAATCTGGCGTTGCAGGTTGCTGCTTTCCACCACATCAAAGTCCACCAGACCCAGGGTGCCGATGCCGGCCGCCGCCAGGTACAGGCTGATGGGCGAGCCCAGCCCGCCGGTACCGATGACCAGCACCTTGGCTTTCTTCAGGTTCAATTGGCCTTCGCGGCCCACGCCCGGCAGGGTGATGTGGCGCACGTAGCGCTGCACTTCTTCGTTGCTCAGGGTATCGATGTCCATGCCACCTGAGGTGGCGAGCAACACTTCGATCCGGGATTTCGGCGGCAGGGCTTCATCGGCTTCGATCAGCGCCTCCTCGGCGGTAAACAGGAAGTGTTCCTTGAGCTGGTTGTTCTTTTCATGGAACAGGTGCTGACGCAATTGGGGGTGATGGGTGCAGAGATTTTCAATGACTTCGCGCAATGTCGATCCGGCGCCCTCAAGGGTCGATTCCGGCAGCTTGGCCACGCGAACCAGAATGTCGGGGAAAGAGACAGCGTTCATGGACAACTCCGTGTGCAGGTCGTTGAAAGGTTGAAGGGAGAAATGCTTGCCATCCCAGGCAAACAGCTTGGAGCCCAGGGCCTGGCCCTGGCGGACATCCACCACCAAATAGCTGACGGGGAAGATCGGCTCGCCCAGGAACAGTGCCTTGTCCTGGTCTTCGTCACTGAAATAGGCGCCGACATCCGGGTGTGAGTGGTAGATCACCACCACCGGGTTGTCACTGCGAAACGCCTTGTTCATCAGCAAGGTGTCGGCCACCGAAAAGGTGTAGCCATTGGCCGCGCTGCGTGGGTACATCTCGGGGTTCTTGCGGTGCAGCTCATTCTGGATATTGCTGCCCAGGTACACGCTGCCGTCGGCGAAGACGAAACCACAGCACTCCTCGGGGTAGCTGCGGCTGGCGTGGGCGTAGATCTGTTCCAGGGCGGTGGGGCGGAGGACGTCCATGTTTCTCTCGCGTTGGTTGAGGGTCACTTTTTCTTGGCCATGAGTTTTTCGATCGGCAACTTGGTAATCGCAAAGCCGGCCAGCAGGATCGCCGAGTACAGCATCAGGTCGCGGGAAATTTCCACGCCTTCGTACCAGGCTCCGATGATGACCGCGAACACCGGGAAGATGATGAAGACGAACGACAGGATGATCGGGCTCAGGCGCTTGAGCAGCATGAAATACACAATGAACCCACCCACCGAGGCCACTAGCCCCAGGTAGAACAGCGCGCTCCAGGAGCGCAGGGTGATGTCGTCGAACGTCGGTGTTTCAAACCACAGGCCGGCCAGGAACAGCATCAGCCCGGCAATGCCGATGGGCAGGGTGTTGTAGGTGATGACGCTGATGGCGCTGCCTTTTTGCTTGGTAATGACATAGCACAAGGCGTGCATGATCGCGGCGCTCAGAATGGCCAGCACCCCGAAGAACTCGGCGTGGTCCAGATGCAGGCCCTGGCTCTTGATGATCATGTAAAGGCTGCCGAAACCAATGCCGATGCCGACCACCTGGGAGAAATAGATGCGCTCGCGCAGGAACAGCGCGGAGAAGATCAGGATGAACACTGGCATGCAGCTGAACAGCAGGGCCGTGAGGCCCGACGACACATGCATTTCGCCGTAATTGAGCAAATAGTAGGGAACGCTGAAGTAGGACAGGGTCACGAATACGAAGAACCAGCGGCTTTCCCGGGGAAACAGGATCGGCTCACGGCGCACCATGGCAAAACACAGGAACAGCGGAAACGCGATGAGAAAGCGCAGGCCGGCAGATGTCAGCGGCGGCACGCTCTCGACGGCGATCTTGATGCCCAGCCACGTAGTGCCCCAACTCAGGCACACGATAAGGAACATCACGCTGGTCACCAGCCCGGCGAGCCACTGTTTTTGCGTTTTTGTTTTTGCAGTGTTTTCGAGAACGGCGGACATTGGCATCGTTTATTGCTTCCCTGGGCCGAAATTGAACTCTATATTGAACTTGTAATGAGTTATGTTTATCGGCGATTGAACCCGTAAAAGCACACTATTAGGGCGAAAGATGGCTGTCAAAACAAATATTGACATGGTGTCAATTATGCGTGAGGGCCTGTCCAACGGGCAGGGCGTGAAGTACAAGCGCCTGTCTGATGTGATGGAACGGGGCATCCTCGAAGGCTTGATTGAACCGGGACGAAAACTGCCGCCCCATCGGGTGCTTTCCGACAATTTAGGCGTGACCATCGGCACCATCAGCCGGGCTTACGGTGAACTGGAACGCCTGGGCCTGGTGGTTGCACGGGTAGGTGACGGCACCTTCGTGCGCAAGCGTGGGATGGAGCGCCAGCGTGATGAGGGCTTTCGTAATTTCAGCGAGGAGCCGCGCCAGTACTTCGACATGAGCCGCAACATGCACATTCCCGGGCAAGAGACGGTGTTTCTCGCCCAGAGCTTTCAAACCCTGTCGACCAACGCCAAGTTCCTCCAGGACATCAGCGCCTACACCCCCGACGCCGGCCTGCCGCGTTACCGTGAAGCGGGCGCGCAATGGCTGGTACAGCGCGAGTTTCATCCGATTCCCGAGCAGGTCATCTGCGTCAACGGCGGCCAGCACGGCTTGCTGTGCGCCATGATGGCGTTGCTGCGTGCTGGCGATACGGTGGTCACCGAGCAGTTGACTTATCCCGGGCTGATTACCGCCGCACGCATGTTGGGGGTGCGGCTGATCGGCCTGGAGATGGATGAGGAAGGCGTACTGCCCACGGCGCTGGATGAGGTCTGTCGCAATCACCGTATTTCGGCGTTGTACTGCACGCCGACTATCCAGAATCCGACCACCGCTGTGTTGTCGGTGGCGCGCCGCGAAGCCTTGGCCAGGGTGTGTCGCGAACATAACCTGCTGATTCTGGAGGACGAAGCCCACGGTGTGCTGGTGGAGGACCGTCCGCCGCCCCTCAGTTATTTCGCGCCTGAGCGTACGATCTTGATCAGCAGCCTGAGCAAGGCGGTATCGGCCGGTTTGCGGGTGGGCTACGTGCATGCGCCGCCGGCGCTGGTCAGTCGCATTTCGGCGGCGTTGCGTTCGACCTGCTGGATGGCCACACCTGTGACCCTGGAACTGGCGACCCAGTGGATTGAAAACGGCACGGCGGAATATTTGTTGCGTCAGCAGATCAACGAGATCAGCCGTCGCAAGACGCTGGTCGAAGATTTATTGACCGGCCTGGCCTATCGCACCCACCTCAATAGCCCGCACTTCTGGATCGAAGTACCGGAGCCCTGGCGGGCCTCGGAAATCGAGGCAGAGCTCAAGCAGAATAATTACCTGATCGCCACCGCCGAGGCGTTTGCCGTGGGGCAGACGGCGGTGCCGCAGTTTATTCGGGCGAGTATCTGCAACACGTCGGGTGATGATCAGTTATTGCGCGAGGGGTTTGATGCGCTGGCGACGGCGTTGGGGCAGGGGGGCGGGCGGTTTCATCTGTGAGACCGCGTTATTGCTCGTTCCCACGCTCTGCGTGGGAATCCATCTTGCGACGCTCCGCGTCGCTATTGCGGGACGCGGAGCGTCCCAGGCGGCGTTCCCACGCAGAGCGTGGGAACGATCAGATCACTTGAAGCGCCGCTCCACACCCTTCTCCACCAGAATCTTCGCCGAAATCTCTTCCACCGAAAAATGCGTGGAATTGATGTGCGCAATATTCTCCCGGCGAAACAGATTTTCTACTTCACGCACTTCAAATTCGCACTGGGCATAGCTGGAGTAGCGGCTGTTGGGCTTGCGTTCGTTGCGGATGGCGGTCAGCCGGTCCGGGTCGATGGTCAGGCCGAACAGCTTGTGTGAATGCGCGCGCAAGGCGGCGGGCAGGGTCAGGTGCTCCATGTCGTCTTCGGTCAGCGGGTAGTTGGCCGCACGAATACCGAATTGCATGGCCATGTACAGGCAGGTGGGGGTCTTGCCGCAACGCGACACGCCCACCAGGATCAGGTCGGCCTTGTCGTAGTAGTGGGTGCGGGCACCGTCGTCGTTGTCGAGGGCGAAGTTCACCGCCTCGATACGCTCCATATAGTTGGAGTTATGCCCGATGGAATGGGACTTTCCGACGGAATAGGACGAATGTTCACTCAACTCCTGTTCCAGCGGCGCCAGGAAGGTAGAGAAAATGTCGATCATGAAACCATTCGACGTTGCGAGAATCTCACGAATGTCTTGATTGACGATGGTGTCGAAAATGATCGGGCGAAAACCGTCTTTTTCAGCCGCCAGATTGATTTGTTGTACCATGGCCCGCGCTTTATCCACGCTGTCTATATAAGGCCGGGTG
The DNA here is from genome assembly GCF_024519715.1 of Pseudomonas sp. Pse35. Taxonomy (NCBI): domain Bacteria; kingdom Pseudomonadati; phylum Pseudomonadota; class Gammaproteobacteria; order Pseudomonadales; family Pseudomonadaceae; genus Pseudomonas; species Pseudomonas sp. Pse35. The sequence continues at coordinate 57,842 of NZ_JALJRP010000012.1, forward strand.
AATTTGGCGAAGGTAATGTTTTCGAACTGCGCGAGCAGGCTCTGGCCCAATGTTTCGGCTGTGATGCCGGTGCCGTCGGAAATAAAGAAAGCAGATCGTTTCATTTGAGCCCTGGGCCTTAAGCTGATGGCGAATCTTGGATATGATAGGCGCGATTTTGCCGTCCCGCAGTGGGCCGCATTCTCACTTATTTTCCAGGTCCAGGCCACAAGCGCTGGCGTTAGCTCCTACTGAGCAACCCGCGTCCTGAGCTTTTCCAACACAGAAAGTGGAGAGATCACCTTGGTAGAGTACGTAGTTTCCCTCGATAAGCTCGGCGTCCATGATGTAGAGCATGTGGGGGGCAAGAACGCATCCCTCGGCGAGATGATCAGTAATCTTGCAGGCGCTGGTGTCTCGGTGCCCGGTGGTTTCGCCACCACGGCCCAGGCTTACCGCGACTTCCTCGAGCTGAGCGGCCTCAACGCCCAGATCCACGCCGCGCTGGACGCCCTGGACGTCGATGACGTCAACGCCCTGGCCAAGACCGGCGCCCAGATCCGCCAGTGGATCATGGAAGCCGAGTTCCCCGAGAAGCTCAACGAAGAAATTCGCACCGCCTTCGCCACTCTGTCGGCCGGTAACCCGGACATGGCTGTTGCCGTGCGTTCCTCGGCCACCGCCGAAGACTTGCCGGACGCCTCCTTTGCCGGCCAGCAGGAAACCTTCCTCAACATTCGCGGCGTCGAAAACGTGATCCGCGCGGCCAAGGAAGTGTTTGCCTCCCTCTTTAATGACCGTGCGATTTCCTACCGCGTACACCAGGGTTTCGACCACAAGCTGGTGGCCCTGTCTGCCGGCGTGCAGCGCATGGTGCGTTCGGAAACCGGCACTGCCGGCGTGATGTTCACCCTGGATACCGAATCCGGTTTCCGTGACGTGGTGTTTATCACCGGCGCCTACGGCCTGGGCGAAACCGTCGTACAAGGCGCGGTCAACCCCGACGAATTCTACGTACACAAGGGCACCCTCGAAGCGGGTCGCCCGGCCATCCTGCGCCGTAACCTGGGCAGCAAGGCCATCAAGATGATCTACGGCGACGAGGCCAAGGCCGGTCGCTCGGTCAAAACCGTTGAGGTCGACAAGGCCGAGCGTGCGCGTTTCTGCCTGACCGACGCTGAAGTCAGCGAGTTGGCCAAACAAGCGATGATCATCGAAAAGCACTACAAGTGCCCGATGGACATCGAGTGGGCCAAGGACGGTGACGACGGCAAGCTGTACATCGTGCAGGCTCGCCCGGAAACCGTGAAGAGCCGCACTTCGGCCAACGTCATGGAGCGCTACCTGCTCAAGGAAACCGGCACCGTGCTGGTGGAAGGCCGTGCCATTGGCCAGCGCATTGGCGCAGGCAAGGTGCGGATCATCAAGGACGTGTCCGAGATGGACAAGGTCCAGCCAGGTGACGTACTGGTTTCCGACATGACCGACCCGGATTGGGAACCGGTGATGAAGCGCGCCAGTGCCATTGTCACCAACCGTGGCGGGCGTACCTGCCACGCGGCGATCATTGCCCGTGAGCTGGGAATTCCGGCAGTCGTGGGTTGCGGCAACGCCACCCAATTGCTCAAGGATGGCCAGGGCGTAACCGTTTCCTGCGCCGAAGGCGATACCGGCTTTATCTTCGAAGGTGAGCTGGGCTTCGATATCAAGCAAAATTCCATCGATGCCATGCCCGACCTGCCGTTCAAGATCATGATGAACGTCGGCAACCCGGACCGCGCCTTTGATTTTGCGCAGTTGCCGAACGCCGGCGTGGGCCTGGCCCGCCTGGAATTCATCATCAACCGCATGATCGGCGTGCACCCCAAGGCACTGCTGAACTATGACGGGCTGCCGCTGGACATCAAGGAAAGCGTCGACAAGCGCATCGCCGGCTACAACGACCCGGTAGGTTTCTACGTCGAGAAACTGGTCGAAGGCATCAGCACCCTGGCTGCGGCGTTCTACCCGAAAAAGGTCATCGTGCGCCTGTCGGACTTCAAGTCCAATGAATACGCGAACCTGATCGGCGGCAAGCTCTACGAGCCGGAAGAAGAAAACCCGATGCTGGGTTTCCGCGGCGCCTCGCGTTACATCAGCGAAGCCTTCCGTGACTGCTTCGAGCTCGAATGCCGTGCGCTCAAGCGTGTGCGCAACGAGATGGGCCTGACCAACGTCGAGATCATGGTGCCGTTCGTGCGCACCCTGGGCGAAGCGAGCCAGGTCGTGGACCTGCTGGCAGAAAACGGTCTGACCCGCGGCGAGAACGGCCTGCGCGTGATCATGATGTGCGAATTGCCGTCGAACGCCATCCTGGCTGAAGAGTTCCTGGAGTTCTTCGACGGTTTCTCCATCGGCTCCAACGACCTGACCCAGTTGACCTTGGGCCTGGACCGCGATTCGGGGATCATCGCCCACCTGTTCGACGAGCGTAACCCAGCGGTCAAGAAGCTGCTGGCCAACGCCATCCAGGCTTGTAACAAGGCTGGCAAGTACATCGGTATCTGCGGCCAAGGCCCTTCGGACCACCCTGACCTGGCCAAATGGCTGATGGAGCAGGGGATCGAGAGCGTCTCGCTGAACCCCGATTCCGTGCTGGAAACCTGGTTCTTCCTGGCTGAAGGCCAAGCGTCCGCCTAAGGGCGTAAGGTCAAAAGTGCCGGTCACTCGTTGCGGGTGACCGGCATTCTTATCTGTACAGGGCGGGAATCCTTGCGGACGCCGCCCTTTTTTGTGCAAGAGCATTATGCAAAGCAGCAGCCATCTGTTTCCTGTCGCCCTGATCAGCGCTGAACGTCGCGGCGATCTGAGTGAAGACGTCTACCGGCTCAAACCCGGTAACAGCCCGGACGGCACCGTCGAACTGGCGGTTACCCGTTTGGGCCTGGCCGATGTCCCGGAAAACCGGGGCACGCCGATTATTTTGTTGCATGGCAGTTTTTCCAACCGGCGTTTCTGGTATTCGCCCAAAGGTATCGGCCTGGGGGCTTACCTGGCGCGTCGCGGATTTGATGTGTGGATCCCGGAAATGCGCGGCCATGGTTTGTCCAAACGCAATCACGACTACGCCAGAAACCGTGTCGCCGATTACGCGCGCTACGATTTGCCGGCCGTGGGGGCGTTTGTGTGTGAGCAAAGCGGGCAGATTCCGCACTGGATCGGGCATTCCCTCGGTGCCACTACCCTGGCTGCGGCCTTGGGTGGGCGGCACTTGGATGCATCAGGGGTGGCCTCGGTGGCGTTGTTCGGCTGCCAGGTCAGTCGCACCCACTGGCCGTTGAAAATTCCACCGGTGGAGTGGAGCGGTCGCTTTATCCTCAAGCGCCTTGCCCATCTGTCCGGCCCGCGCTTCAAGCGTGGGCCCGAGGACGAGCCGGCCGGCGTGATGATCGAAGCGATGCGTTGGAACGGCCTGTTCGGCCGGTTTGGCGATGCCGAGCATGACTGGTGGAAAGGCTTGGCGCAGGTCGATGTGCCGCTGTTGGCGGTGAGCGCAGCGGGCGACCGGCAAGACCCGGACTGGGCCTGCCGCAAGCTCTTCGAGCAAGTGGGCAGCGAGCATCGCCAGTACCTGTGCCTGGGACGTCAGCAAGGTTTCAGCGAGGATTTCGGCCATGTGCAGATGCTGGTCAGCAAAGCGGCCCAGGCCCAAGTGTGGCCTTTGGTCGAGCGTTGGTTGAACGACCCGCTGACACCCTTGTTGGGTACGCAGCCCGAGGTGTCCGCAGCGGTTTGACGAAACGCTCTACCAAGGGCGTTTCACTCTTGAATGGTTGCGGCTAAGATATGACGCGCCACGCGCTTCTGGTCATATTCAGTCGCGTAACGTGTATTGCGTTGCGCTGATCGTGGTTTGATCATGGCCGCCGCCCACCCGCAGGCGCTTAAAGAATGCCTGTCGCGGGGCGTTTTCTTGATGTACACCGTGGATGTTCGACCTCTTCTTTGATGACAGGAGTTTCTCGATGAACCATTACGTGACCCCCGACCTGTGTGACGCCTACCCGGAGCTGGTGCAGGTAGTGGAACCGATGTTCAGCAACTTCGGTGGCCGAGACTCCTTTGGTGGCGAGATAGTCACCCTCAAATGTTTCGAGGATAACTCGCTGGTCAAGGCGCAGGCTGACCTGCCGGGCGCTGGTAAAGTGCTGGTGGTAGACGGTGGTGGTTCGCTGCGCTGCGCGTTGCTGGGTGACATGATTGCCGAGAAAGCCGCGAAAAATGGTTGGGAAGGGCTGGTGATCTACGGGTGCATCCGTGACGTAGACGTCATCGCCCAGACCGACCTGGGTGTGCAGGCCCTGGCCTCTCATCCGAAAAAAACCGACAAGCGCGGCCTTGGCGACCTGAACGTGCCGGTGACATTCGCAGGCGTGACGTTCCGCCCCGGTGAGTACATTTATGCCGATAACAACGGGGTGATCGTGTCACCCAGCCCGCTGAAAATGCCTGAATAAACTGCCGCAACCGATCGGGGTGAGGATGTTCGAAGAAGAAAACGCGCAATGGGGGCTGGTGCATGCCCTGGTGCTGGACGGTAAAGGCGGTGCGCGTTCGATTGCCCGGACTGAGCTCGACGATTTGCAGTTGCAGCCCCAGGAAAGCCTGTGGCTGCACTGGGATCGCAGCCATCCTCAAACCCAGACCTGGCTGCGTAAATCCAGCGGCCTGAGCGAGTTTGCCTGTGACTTGCTGCTGGAGGAAAACACCCGTCCACGCCTGTTGCCGCTGCCGGACGCCGAATTGCTGTTGTTTCTGCGCGGGATCAATCTCAACCCAGGCGCGGAGCCGGAAGACATGGTGTCGGTGCGCATCTTCGCCGCCGCCAACCGAGTGATTTCCCTGCGTTTGCGCCCCTTGCGCGCTACCGATGAGTTGCTGGTGCAACTGGCAGACGGCAAAGGCCCCAGGACGGCGTCTGAACTCATCCTTTATATGGCTCAGTACCTGACCAACAAAGTGCAGGATCTGGTCGCTGGCTTGTCTGAAATCGTCGATTCCGAGGAAGAAAAACTCGATGCCGACGAACGGTATACCCCGGAGCACGGCAGCGTTCTGCAGATCCGTCGAAGAGCCGCCGGACTCAAGCGCTTCCTGGCCCCCCAGCGGGATATTTTCGCCCAGCTGACACGAATCAAATTGGCGTGGTTCTGCGACGACGATGCGGACTATTGGAACGAACTGCACAACAGCCTGACCCGTTACCTGGAAGAGCTGGAATTGGCCAGAGAGCGCGTGGGGCTTGTGCTGGAGGCTGAAGACCGGCGCTTGAGCCTGCGCATGAACCGCACCATGTACCGCTTCGGGATCATCACCGGGATCTTCTTGCCGATGAGTTTTCTTACCGGTTTGCTCGGTATCAATGTGGGCGGCATTCCGTTCTCTGCCAGCCCTTATGGATTCATGATTGCGTGCCTGTTGATGGTGTCTGTGGCACTGGGGCAATGGTGGCTGTTTCGGCGATTGCGCTGGGTTTGACCTGAATATGACCTGAACGTAAGAAACGGCCGATGTGACCCGATGAATTTTACCCTCGTCTTTTAAATCACTTGCGAGAGGTCTCTATGCACGATCCGTTCGAACAGTCTTTGCGTGACATGCTCAATGCTTCGCCATCCAACCGTGATGACGATGCCTGCCTGGGCCGCGTACTGAAAACCGCCAACCGTCAGGTAGGGGCGGGTGACCTGTTCGGTCTGCTCGGGCGTTGGTTGCCGGCGTTGATGATGGCCCTGAACAACGGTTCGGCCCATGTGTCACCGGTTTCCCGTCGTAAACCTCTTGCTAGCACTGCTGATAAGGCTGATTGAATATGGAACTTGATCTCTGGACCCAGAGCCTGGTCACCGCGATGACCGCATTGTGGACCAAGGTGGCGAATTTCATTCCCAACCTGTTTGGTGCCCTGGTCCTGGTATTGCTGGGTTTTGTCGTGGCCAAGCTGCTCGATACCCTGCTGTCCAAATTGCTCGCCAAACTGGGGCTCGATCGCCTGATGGCGGGCACTGGCCTGACCAAATTGCTCGGCCGCGCGGGGTTGCAAGTACCGATTTCGACCCTGATCGGCAAGATCGTCTATTGGTTTGTTCTACTTATTTTTCTGGTTTCTGCAGCGCAGTCCCTTGGACTTGAGCGAGTTTCAGCTACGCTCGACATGCTGGCACTGTATTTGCCGAAAGTTTTCGGCGGCGCGCTGGTGCTGCTGGTGGGGGTTTTACTCGCGCAACTGGCCAACGGGCTGGTGCGCGGGGCCGCCGAAGGCGTGGGGTTGGACTACGCGGCAGGCCTGGGGCGAATCGCACAGGGGCTGGTGATCATCATCAGTATTTCCGTCGCGATCAGCCAGTTGGAGGTCAAGACTGACCTGCTCAACCACGTTATTGTGATTGTTTTGATTACCGTTGGTCTGGCAGTTGCGCTGGCCATGGGGTTGGGAAGCCGGGAAATTGCCGGTCAGATTCTTGCGGGAATCTATGTGCGTGAGCTGTATCAAGTTGGGCAACAGGTGCGTGTGGGCGAGGTCGAAGGGCAAATCGAGGAGATCGGCACAGTCAAGACGACCGTGCTGACCGATGACGGGGAACTGGTGTCGCTGTCCAACCGGATTCTCCTGGAGCAGCAGGTCAGTAGCCGCTAATCCGGCAAATCCTGCTAATGTACGCCGCCGCAAACCCGGGTGACCGGGTTGCAGCGGACATTGACCTGACTGTCGGCACGACTTGTTTTGAATAAAGCCCAAACGCTGTCCACGCGCTATGACCCCCGTGAGCTCTCTGATGAGGAGTTGGTCGCGCGCTCGCACACGGAGCTGTTTCACGTAACACGCGCGTACGAAGAATTGATGCGCAGGTATCAACGCACTCTGTTCAACGTTTGTTCAAGGTATTTGGGGAACGATAGAGACGCGGATGATGTCTGTCAGGAAGTGATGCTCAAGGTGCTATACGGCCTGAAGAACTTCGAGGGCAAATCGAAGTTCAAGACCTGGCTGTACAGCATCACGTACAACGAGTGCATCACGCAGTATCGGAAGGAACGGCGAAAGCGTCGCTTGATGGACGCTTTGAGTCTGGACCCCCTTGAGGAGGCGTCTGAAGAGAAGGCGCCGGCACCCGAGGAAAAGGGCGGACTTGATCGCTGGTTGGTGCATGTGAACCCGATTGACCGCGAAATTCTGGTGCTTCGATTTGTCGCAGAGCTGGAATTTCAGGAAATCGCTGACATCATGCATATGGGTTTGAGTGCTACAAAAATGCGGTACAAGCGTGCTCTTGATAAATTACGTGAGAAATTTGCGGGCGAGACTGAAACTTAGTGCGTAGCAAATATCTCTTACGTGTAGGCAAGTTCTGTTAGACTTGTCGCCGAGTTGTCCCCCGGTTTGTGGGACTGCTTTACAATCACCAGATGGGGATTTAACGGATGAAACTGAAAAACACCTTGGGCTTGGCCATTGGTTCTCTTATTGCCGCTACTTCTTTCGGCGTTCTGGCACAAGGCCAAGGCGCAGTTGAAGGCGAGCTGTTCTACAAGAAGCAGTACAACGATAGCGTTAAGCACATCGAAGACGGCTTCAACCCAGGCGCTCGCATTGGTTACTTCCTGACCGACGATCTGTCGTTGAATCTGTCGTACGACAAGACCAACCACACCCGTTCGAACGACGGCACTGGCAACCAGAAGATCAAAGGTGACACTGGCAGCCTCGTTGCTCAGTACCACTTCGGTCAGGCTGGCGTTGATAGCCTGCGTCCATACGTTGAAGGCGGTTTCGGCCACCAGAGCCGTACCAACGTTCAGGCTGACGGCCACAGCGGTCGCGACCAGACCACTTTCGCTACCATCGGTACCGGCGTGAAGTACTACTTCACCAACAACCTGTACGCTCGTGCTGGTGTTGAAGCTGACTACGGTCTGGACAACGGCAAGTGGGACTACTCCGCACTGGTTGGCCTGGGCGTGAACTTCGGCGGTAACGCTGGCGCAGCTGCTCCAGCTCCTACCCCAGCACCAGCTCCAGAGCCAGTTCCAGAGCCAGAAGCTCCGGTTGCTCAGGTTGTTCGTGTTGAGCTGGACGTTAAGTTCGACTTCGACAAGGCCGTTGTTAAGCCTAACAGCTACGGCGACGTTAAAAACCTGGCCGACTTCATGGCTCAGTACCCAGCTACCAACGTAGAAGTTGCTGGTCACACTGACTCCGTAGGTCCAGACGCTTACAACCAGAAGCTGTCCCAGCGTCGTGCTGACGCTGTTAAGCAAGTCCTGGTTAAAGACGGCGTTGCTCCTAGCCGTGTAACTGCTGTTGGTTACGGCGAATCCCGCCCAGTTGCTGACAACGCAACTGAAGCTGGTCGCGCTGTTAACCGTCGCGTAGAAGCGTCGGTTGAAGCTACCGCTCAGTAATTACTGAGTAGTAAAGAAAAGCCCGGCTCAGGCCGGGCTTTTTTTCGCCTGCGATTTGCCTCAGGCGCTTGCCGCAGCGGCGATGCTAGCCATCTGTGCGGCGCCGGCAACCTGGCCAATCACCAGGATGGCCGGGCTCTTCAGTGCAAAGGCTTTTGCAGCTTCATGCATGGCCGCCAGGGAGCTGCGGCATTCGCGTTGCTGGGGCAATGAAGCGTTTTCGATCATTGCCACCGGCATATCCGCAGCCATGCCGCCGTTGAGCAGCTGTTCGCGGATTTCTTCCAGCTTCGCCACGCCCATATATACCACCAGCGTGGTTCCACCCTCCGCCAGCGCACGCCAGTTCAAGCTACTGTCATCCTGGGTATGCGCGGTGACCAAGGTCACTCCACGGCTCACCCCGCGCAAGGTCAAAGGGATGTCACACTGGGTCGCCCCGGCCAGCCCTGAGGTGATGCCATTGACCAATTCCACATCGACTCCACGCTCGCGCAGCCAGGTTGCCTCCTCGCCACCGCGGCCAAAAATACACGGGTCACCGCCTTTAAGACGTACTACGCATTTGCCCTGGCGTGCATAACGCAACATCAGGCGGTGAATGAAATCCTGCGGTGTAGAGCGACATCCCCCGCGCTTGCCAACGGTAATCACCCGAGCGCTGGCGCAGTGTTCCAGTACTGCCGGGTTGACCAGATCATCAATCAGCACGACGTCCGCTGCCTGCAGAGCCCGGACCGCTTTCAGGGTCAGCAACTCCGGGTCACCCGGTCCTGCGCCTACCAGCCACACTTTTGCGCTCATGTTGTTCCCCTTACACACTGATGGCGATTGGCTGCGGGTTGCTGGCCAAAAGACGTTTGATTTCCGGCACGCAGGAGCCGCATTGGGTGCCGCAGCCCAGGGCCTGTTTGAGGCCATCCAGGTCCAGGCCGCTGCCGATACCGGCGCACACGGCGTTTTCGCTGACGTTCTTGCAGTTGCACACAATCTTGTTGCTGGCCGTTGCACCGCCCGGCGGCGCGCTCAAGGGCGCCAGCAACCAGCGCCGCAGTTGCTCGTCGGCCCGGCCTTCCAGCCACAGGCTTTGCAGCCAGTGACGGGCCAGGGTTTCGCCGGCCAGGCGCAGGGCGGTGATGCGACCTTTCTCGATTTTTACGCGCTTGCCGATTGAGCGGCGCGGGTCGTCATAGGCCATTACCGGGCCGTCGTTGAGGCCCAGCAGGTGGTCGATACGGGTCAAGAGTTGCAGGTCGGGCGCCTCGGTATGCGCGGCGCGCACCAGCAGCGCGGGGCGTTCACGGCCAGCCAGGCTCAGGCTGACGTAGGCAAAGGTTTCACACAGTGGGCGCAAGGCTTCGAAGTGTTGCTGTACATCGCCTTCGATCAGCGCAAACAGCTGCCACGGCAGTTGCACTGCTTCCAGGCGCACGCCGCTGTGCTTGAGCTCCGGCTGCTTGGACAATGGGTCGAACGCCGGTTGAGTGAGGGTATTGACGCCGCCCTTGAGAAAGCGGTCGCCCCAGTGCATGGGCAGAAACGCTTGGCCGGGACGCACACTGTCATCGCTGCCGACGGCGACGATCACGCTGCCGCGACGGCTTTTCAGGCTGACCAGGTCACCCTCTTTGAAGCGGTGGCGGCGTAGCTCATCCGGATGCAGGCTCAACAATGCTTCACTGACGTGCCCGAACAGCTGCGCTGCCGTGCCGGTGCGGCTCATCCCGTGCCATTGATCACGCAGGCGACCGGTGATCAGGGTCAGGGGGAATCGCGCATCGCGCTGTTCCTTGGCGGCGCGGTAAGGCTCGGCGACAAATCGCGCCCGGCCCGTGTCAGTAGGGAAAATGCCGTCGGTGTACAGGCGCGACGTACCCGCTTGCGCACCCTCGGGAAAGGGCCACTGCTGCGGGCCGAGCCGGTCGAGCAGGGAGTGGCTGATGCCGGACATATCCAGGTCACGGCCTTGGGTCAGTGGCTTGAATTCATCAAACAGCTGCGCCGCTTGCTCAAAGGCGAACAGGCTCGGCAACCCCGGACGCAGACGACGCTCCAGGCGCTGTGCGAAATCCACCGTGATCGCCCAATCCGCGCGTGCTTCACCCGGTGGGTTGATGGCGCGGCGCACGTGGGAAATACGCCGCTCGGAGTTGGTCACCGTGCCGTCTTTTTCACCCCAACTGGCGGCGGGCAGTAGCAGGTCGGCATAGGCGGCGGTTTCGGTGGTACGAAACGCTTCCTGTAACACCACGAACGGGCACGCGGCCAAGGCGGCACGCACCGCGTTCTGGTCGGGCAGCGATTGGGCTGGGTTGGTACAGGCGATCCACAACGCCTTGATCTTGCCAGCCTGCACCTGTTCAAACAGTTCGATGGCGGTAAGGCCCGTAGTCGCGGGCAGTTGTTCCACGCCCCAATAGGCCGCTACTTCAGCGCGGTGTTCAGGGTTGGCCGCTTCGCGGTGGCCCGGCAGCAAGTTGGACAGGCTGCCGGTTTCGCGCCCGCCCATGGCGTTCGGTTGGCCGGTCAGGGAAAACGGCCCGCAGCCCGGCCGGCCAATGGTCCCCGTGGCTAGATGCAGGTTGATCAACGCGCTGTTTTTGGCGCTGCCAGCGGTGGATTGGTTAAGCCCCATGCACCACAGCGACAAAAAGCTGCTGGAGGTGCCGACCCACTGTGCGCACAGGCGCAGCTGTTCGACGCTGATGCCGCACAGCTGCGTGACCATCTGCGGCGTGTAGTCATGCACCAGGCGCTTGAGTTCGGCCAGGCCTTCGGTATGGGCCTGGATAAACGCACGGTCGACCCAGTCTTCCCACAGCAGTAAATGCAAAATGCCGTGGAACAACGCCACATCCGTTCCCGGCAAGATGGCCAAGTGCAGGTCGGCCAAGTCGCAGGTGTCGGTACGCCGAGGGTCAATCACCAGCACTTTCATCTGCGGGCGTTGCGCCTTGGCTTGCTCCAGGCGTCGGAACAATACCGGGTGGGCGTAGGCCATATTGCTGCCGACGATCATCACGCAGTCGCTGTTTTCCAGGTCTTCATAGCTGCACGGCGGCGCATCGGCGCCCAGGCTGCGCTTGTAGCCGACCACCGCCGAAGACATGCACAGCCGAGAATTGCTGTCGATATTATTGGTGCCCACCAATGCGCGGGCCAGCTTGTTGAAGCTGTAGTAGTCCTCGGTCAGCAGTTGCCCGGAGATATAGAACGCCACACTGTCGGGCCCGTGTTCGGCAATAGTATCGGCGAACACGTTGGCCGCGTGGTCCAGGGCGGTGTCCCAGTCGGTGCGGGTGCGCGCCAGTTCTTTGCCCAAGCGCAATTGCGGGTAAAGAGCACGGGCGCTCAAGTCGCCGGTCAGGTGCAGGCTCGCGCCTTTGCTGCACAACTTGCCGAAGTTGGCCGGATGGCTGGGGTCGCCTTGCACCCCCAGGATCTGTTCGCCGTCATGCTCGATCAGCACGCCGCAGCCCACCCCGCAATAACAACAGGTGGACGCGGTGGTCTGGCGGTTCATCAACCCGCGTCCCGCAGGGCCAGCATCACCCGGCCGTTTTCGACCCGGGCTTGATGATGGTGGGCGCAGCCGATATCCGGGGCCTGGGCTTGGCCAGTCGCCAGGTCGATCTGCCAGTTGTGCAGCGGGCAGGCCACTCGCTTGCCGTAGATCAAGCCTTGGGACAGCGGCCCGCCTTTGTGTGGGCAGCGGTCGTCGAGGGCAAAGACTTCATCGTCACTGGTGCGAAAAATCGCAATGTCACCTTTCGGCCCGCTGATGATGCGCGAGCCCAGGGCGTTGATTTCATCGAGCGCGCAGATATCCAGCCAGTTCATAGCGAGACCTCCAGTTGTTTGACGGGGATCACGTCGAATTCCTTTTTCAGCAGCGGCTGTTCCAGGCGTTCCTTCCATGGGTCCTGCTCGAATGACAACGAGAACTGCAAACGCTCATTGAGGGCCTGGCGGCGGGCCGGGTCTTCCAGCACAGCCTTCTTGATATGCTCCATGCCCACCCGCTGCAGGTAGTGCACGGTGCGCTCCAGGTAGAAGGCTTCTTCGCGGTATAGCTGCAGGAATGCGCCGTTGTATTCGCGTACTTCCTCGGCGGTTTTCACCTTGACGAAGAACTCCGCGACTTCGGTCTTGATCCCGCCGTTGCCACCGATGTACATCTCCCAGCCCGAGTCGACACCGATAATGCCTACGTCCTTGATGCCCGCTTCCGAGCAGTTGCGTGGGCACCCGGAGACCGCCAACTTGACCTTGTGGGGCGACCACATATTGAACAGGTCATGCTCCAGCTCGATGCCCAGTTGTGTCGAGTTCTGCGTGCCAAACCGGCAGAACTCGCTGCCCACACAGGTTTTGACGGTGCGGATGGATTTGCCATAGGCATGCCCGGACGGCATATCCAGGTCCTTCCATACCCCTGGCAAGTCCTGCTTCTTGATACCGAGCAAGTCAATGCGCTGGCCGCCGGTGACCTTGACCATCGGCACGTTGTACTTGTCGGCCACATCGGCGATGCGGCGCAACTCCGAAGGATTGGTCACGCCGCCCCACATCCGTGGGACCACAGAGTAGGTGCCGTCTTTTTGAATATTGGCGTGGGCCCGTTCGTTGATCAGCCGCGATTGCGGGTCGTCCTTGGCTTCACCGGGCCAGGTGGAGATCAGGTAGTAGTTGAGGGCCGGGCGGCAGGTGGCGCAGCCATTGGGGGTGCGCCAGTTCAGGTAACGCATGGTGCTGTCGATGGTCAGCAGGTGCTGCTCGCGGATGGCTTGGCGGATCTGCCCGTGGTTGAGGTCGCTGCAGCCACAGATGGCTTTTTCACTTTTGGGTTTGACGTCGGCGGCGCCGCCCACGGTGTTGATCAGTATCTGCTCGACCAACCCGGCACAGGAGCCGCAGGAACTGGCGGCCTTGGTGTGTTTTTTCACCTCATCGACACTGAACAGCCCTTGTTCCTGGATCGCCTTGACGATGGTGCCCTTGCACACGCCGTTGCAGCCGCAGACTTCGGCGCTGTCGGCCATGCTCATGGCTTTGTCCTGGCCTTGGTGGCCGACATCGCCGAGTGCATTTTCACCGAACATCAGGTGATCGCGGATTTCACCGATGGCGTGGTTCTCACGGATCTGGCGGAAATACCAGCCGCCATCGGCGGTATCGCCGTACAGGCAGGCGCCGACCAGGATGTCGTCCTTGATCACCAGCTTCTTGTACACGCCGCCAATCGGGTCGGAGAGCGTGATGGTTTCGGTGCCTTCGCCGCCCATGAAGTCGCCGGCGGAGAACAGGTCGATGCCGGTGACTTTCAGCTTGGTCGAGGTCACTGAGCCTTTGTAAGTGGCAAAGCCCAATTGGGCCAGGTGGTTGGCGCAGACCTTGGCCTGTTCGAACAAGGGTGCCACCAGGCCATAGGCGATGCCGCGATGGCTGGCGCATTCACCGATCGCATAGATACGCGGGTCGTAGGTTTGCATTGTGTCGTTGACCAGGATCCCACGGTTGCAGGGGATGCCGGACTTTTCCGCGAGTTCGGTATTGGGGCGGATGCCGGCAGCCATCACCACCAGGTCGGCGGGGATGATGTCGCCATTCTTGAGCTGCACCGAGCCGACGCGGCCATTGCCGGCATCGTGCAGGGCCTGGGTTTGCTCGCACAGGCGGAACACCAGGCCGCGGCTCTCCAGTTCGGTTTGCAATAGCTGGCCGCTGGTCTTGTCCAGTTGCCGCTCCAGCAGCCATTCACCGATGTGCACCACCGTCACGTGCATGCCGCGCAGCATCAGGCCGTTGGCCGCTTCCAGGCCGAGCAGGCCGCCGCCGATCACCACCGCATGCTTGTGTGTCTTGGCGGTGTCGATCATCGCCTGGGTGTCGGCAATGTCGCGGTAACCAATCACGCCCTGCAAGCTGTTGCCGGGAATCGGCAGGATAAACGGCGTGGACCCGGTGGCGATCAGCAAGCGGTCATATTCGGCTTCGGTGCCGTCTTCGGCGATGACTTTGCGCTTGACCCGGTCGATCTGCACCACCTTGCGGTTGAGCAGCAACTTGACGTTGTTGTCCAGGTACCAATCCAGGTCGTTGAGCACGATCTCTTCGAAGGTTTGCTCACCGGCCAGTACTGGCGACAGCAGGATGCGGTTGTAGTTGGTGTGAGGCTCGGCGCCGAACACGGTGATGTCGTACAGCTCGTTGCTCAGCTTGAGCAGTTCTTCAAGGGTGCGAACCCCGGCCATGCCGTTGCCGATCATCACCAGTTTGAGTTTTTTCATGTCGTTCTCCGCAATGGCTCGACAAATCGTGCGCAAACAAAAAAGGCATCCCCGCTAGTCAGCTAGCGAGGACGCCTTTGTCCTGGTCCCGTTCTATCGGGAAGCTCGGCCCTTCGTCGTTGAAGGAGCGGCTATATGTGGGGTGTTGAGAACGTTAATGCAGCAGCTGTGCCAAGTCCCTATAGCCCAGGTTTACTGGGCGTTTACACGGAGCGTCGGCGCATTCTGCCCGTTAGTGGTGCATCAACCAGTACAGCAGCACCAGATTGAGCAAAAGCGAGGCCATCGCCAGGGTCTGCCAGACTTTCAAGGGTTCGCGTTCGAGCAAGGGGCGTGGGCGTACGCTCAATTCGCGGCGATCGGCCTGCTCCAGCACCAACAGCCATTCTTCGGCGGTTTCATAACGTTGGGCCGGGACAGCGGTCACCGCTCGTTCCAGGCTATGGGGCAACCACTCTGGCAAGTCAGGGCGATAACGGCTGGCGCTGACGGGTTGGGAAAACCTGGGCCGTTGGAAGGCCTCGATTTCACCGTAGGGGTAATGCCCGGTCAGCAGGTAATACAAGGTCACGCCGACGCTGTACAAATCCTGCTGTGCCGTAGGCTGCTCGCCAGCGAACGCCTCGGGCGCGATGAAACTCGGGGTGCCGGGCAGCAGGTGGGCACGGTCCTCGGAGAGCCCGGGGCAATAGGCCAGGCCGAAGTCCAGCACCCGCAGTTCGCCATCTTCTCCCAGCAGCAGGTTTTCTGGCTTGATGTCGCGGTGCAGGATCTGCCGGCGATGCAACAGGCCCACGGCGCGCAGCAAGCGTTCGGCAATCGACTGCCATTGTGCCAACGGCAGCGGGCCCTGTTGTTGGAACAGTTGGGCCAGAGTTTGCCCGGCGTATTCGCGCATCACGTAGTACAAATGCTGACGGCCACTGGCGGCATGCACTTCGGGAAAGGCCCGGCCGGCGACCCGGCGCAGAAACCATTCCTCCGATAACAAAGCCTGGGCGGCGTCGGTATCGTCGCAACGCAACGGCAAGGTCTTGAGCAGCCAGGGTTGCCCCTGGGCGTCGTGCACTCGGTACAGCAACGACTGCCGACTCTGCGCCAGCACGCTTTGCACCTGCCAGCCTTCAAAGGTTTGCCCGACTTTCAGCAGTGGCGGCAGTGGCCATTGCTGCAACTGCACCAAGGCGTCGCCGAGGGTGGCCGCGCCGAGTTGATCGATGCGCACCAGCAAGGCGCTGGCGTTGTCTTGGCTACCCGCCAGGTGGGCGGCGTTGACTAGGGTGTTGACGGCCAGCTCGAGGTCGCTTTGTTCGCGCAGGATCGCGCCGATGCTGTGATCGCCCAGCGTGGCCCACACCCCATCGCTGAGCAGCAGGAAACACTCGCCCTCGCGCAACGGGCCATCGAGGAAATCCAGCACCAGATGCTGATCCAGGCCGAGGGCGCGCTTGAGCACATGTTGCATGCCCGGCTGTTCCCACACATGGTCTTCGCTGATGCGTTGCAACTCTCCGTCAAGCCAACGATACGCCCGGCAATCACCGACATGGGCCAGGGTGAAACGCTGGCCGCGAAACACCAGGGCGCTCAGGGTGGTGAGCAACGGTTGGCCGCCGCCGTTGGCTTGCAACCAGCGATTCTGCGCCAGTAACAAGCGCTCCAGCGCCTGGGCCACGCCCCAGGTCTGTGGCGTAGCGTAGTAGTCCAGGGCCAGGGCCTGCAGGGTCGAGCGTGCGGCCAGGCCACCGTCGGCGCACTGGCTGACGCCGTCGGCCAGTGCGCACAGGTAGCCTTTGCTCGCGGCCAGTTCCGCCATGGGCGTGACCACCCGCAGCGCGTCCTGGTTCTCGCTGCGCGGGCCGATGGCACTGGCCTGGGCGACGCTCAGTTGCAGGCTCATCAGACGCGGGCGGCGGTCACGGCGGCCGAACCCCAGGTGGTTCTCCAGCGCCGTTTCACCCCATGCAGGCCGAACCAGGCCAACACACCGAGGCTGGCGAACAACCACAGGGCCAGTTGATAGCTGCCAGTACTCTGCTTGATGGCGCCCATGCCCGCCGCAAGGGCGAAGCCACCGATGCCACCGGCCATGCCGATCAGGCCGGTCATGACGCCGATCTCACTGCGAAAACGCTGCGGCACCAGTTGGAATACTGCGCCATTGCCGGCGCCCAGGCCGAGCATGGTGCAGACAAAAAGCGCCAAGGCTGCGTAGGAGCTGGGCAAGTTGAACCCCACTGCCGCAATGCAGATCACCGCCACGCTGTACATGCCAAGCAGGGTCTTGATCCCGCCGAACCGGTCTGCCAGAGCGCCACCCAATGGGCGCATCAGGCTGCCACCGAACACACAGGCGGCGGTGTAATAGCCGGCGGTCACCGGGCTCAGGCCGTACTGGTCGTTGAAGTAGCCGGGCAGGGCGCTGGCCAGGCCGATAAACCCGCCGAAGGTCACGCTGTAGAAAAACATGAACCACCAGCTGTCGCGGTCGCCCAGGGCCTTGAAGTAGTCGGCCATGGATTTGGCTTTCGGCCGTTCAGGCGCATTGCGCGCAAGCCAGGCGAATACGATCAGGGTCAGCACCAGTGGGATCAGCGCAAAGCCGAATACATTGCTCCAACCAAAGGCGGCCGCCAGCACGGGCGCCAGCAACGCCGCAAACACGGTGCCGGAGTTACCGGCGCCGGCGATGCCCATAGCCTTGCCCTGGTGCTCCGCGGGGTACCACTGTGACGCCAAAGGCAGGGCGACCGCGAAGGACGCACCGGCCATGCCCAGGAACATGCCCAGCAGCAGCGCTTGTTCGTAGCTGTGGATCCCCAGTTTCCAGGCGCAGAACAGCGCCACGATCACAATCACTTGGCCAATCAGCCCGGCGGTCTTGGGCGACAGCTTGTCGGCCAGCATCCCCATCAAGAAGCGCAGTACCGCGCCCGCCAGGATTGGGGTGGCCACCACCAGGCCGCGCTGTTGGGTGGTCAGGTGCAAGTCAGCGGCAATCTGCACCGCCAGGGGGCCCAGCAGGTACCAGACCATGAAGCTCAGGTCGAAATACAGGAACGCGGCAAACAGGGTCGGGGTGTGCCCGGATTTCCAGAAGCTTGATTTCATCACGCACCTCAACGGTTGGGGGTCTAGAAACGAAAAAACGCCGCCACCGGGTTCGCGAGGGCAAACCGGGTGGGCGACGTCTTTGTCGTGAGGGGGCAACCGCCGTTGGCTACCTGTGATAATTCTTTAGCAAGAGCTGAGCCAGATCAGCCGAGCAACTCGCTCATGGCAATAATCTGCTCCGCCACCTGGATCAGTTTCTGTTGACGGCTCATGGCCTGGCGGCGCATCAGGGTGTAGGCCTCTTCCTCGTTGCAGCTCTTCATCTTCATCAGCAGGCCCTTGGCCAACTCGATGCGCTTGCGTTCGGCCAGTTGCTGGTCGCGGGCATGAAGCTGGGCGCGCAGGGCCTGGTCACTCTCGAAGCGCGCCATGGCCACATCGAGGATCGGTTGCAGGCGCTGGGCCTGGATACCTTCGACGATATAGGCACTGACGCCAGACTTGATGGCCTGGCGCATTACATTCGGGTCGTGCTCGTCGGTGAACATCACGATGGGCCGTGGCTGATCGCGGCTGACCAGCACCACTTGCTCCATCACATCGCGCCCGGGTGACTCGGTATCGATCAGGATCACATCAGGACGCACTGTTTCGACGCGTGCGGGCAGGTCGATGGTCAAGCCGGACTCATCGATCACCTCGAAGCCGGCCTCGGTCAATGCGGCCTTGAGGCGCCCGACCTTGCGCGGGGTGTCGTTGATCAACAGGATTCGCAGCATCGTCGGGCTCCTGTCAGCGCAGCGCTTGGCGATTGGCATCATCGGCCAGGGCATGCAGGTGGAAGCTGCGGGCGTAGCCAGCGGGGTCGCTGCCGTCCCAGGTCTTGCCGTCGAGCAACTGGCTGCGGCGCATGTCCGAGTTGCCTGCGTTAATGCCCAGCGCCTCGGCAGCCTGGCGATACAGTGCCAATTGCTGAACTTGCCGGGCAACGCCCAGGTAGTCAGGGTCTTCCCGCAGCAAGCCCCAGCGCCGGAACTGGGTCATGAACCACATGCCATCGCTGAGGTAAGGCAGGTTCACCTCGCCGTCGGCGAAAAAGCGCAGTGCATGGGGATCCTGCCAGTGGTTGCCCAGGCCATCGTCATAGTGCCCCAGCAGGCGCGGTTCGATGCAGCCCACAGGTGCGTCGAGGTATTCACTGGCACTGAGCAACTGGGCGGTAGAGCGGCGGTTTTCACGGCTCTGTTCGATAAACCGGCTGGCCTCGAGAATCGCCATGACCAGCACGCGTGCGGTATTGGGGTACGCGTCAGCGAAGGCTTGGGTGCAGCCCAGGACTTTTTCCGGGTGGTCCGGCCAGATTGCCTGGCTGGTCGCCAGGGTAAAGCCCTGGTTCTGTTGCACTGCGCTGGCGCACCAGGGTTCACCTACGCAAAGTCCGTCGATGCGTCCGGCTTGCAGGTGCGCCACCATTTGCGGCGGCGGCACCACCACACTGTTCACATCCTGCAATGGATGAATGCCTTGGCTCGCCAGCCAGTAATACAACCACATGGCGTGGGTGCCGGTGGGAAACGTCTGAGCGAAGGTCAGTTTTGTCCGGCTTTGGTGCGCATGGCCTTTCAACGCCTCAGGAGTGATCACCCCTTGCTGTTGCAGGCCGTGGGACAGGTTGATGCCCTGGCCATTCTGGTTCAGCCCCATCAGCACTGCCATGGGGCTGGCGGCGACGCCGCCGATGCCCAGGTGTACGGCATAGATCAGCCCGTAGAGACTGTGGGCGGCGTCCAGTTCACCGCTGACCAGCTTATCGCGCAGGTTGGCCCAGGACGCCTGGCGCTTGAGGTTGAGTGTGAGGCCGTAAGGTTGGGCGAAGCCCTGGGTGGCGGCGACCACCAACGAGGCGCAATCGGTCAGGGCCATGAACCCAAGGTCCAGGCTGCTCTTTTCCGGGGCATCGCTGCCGTGTACCCAAGCCAGCGGATCGTTCATCAATACCTGCCTTTTCTGAAAAAAAAGCGCCGTTTCCCAGGCTGGCGTTACAGGCCATTGCAGGGAAACGACGCCTTTGTCCGTAGGCCCGTGCCGCCGTTGGTGCGAGCCTGATACAGAGTGCATAGCAAGGCACATGCCATGGGTGGGCCGGTGCAACTGGCCGTCAACTTTCCATCATGATTGAACCTCGTGCGCCTCGCAGTATGGCCGCTTCCTCAGGCCAGACCGCCAGGCATTCCCACGGTGCACGCTGATTTCCTCGCAACCCTCAATTGCCGCTGGCTGTACAGCGTGCTGCTGTGCGCCGCGCTGTTGCTGGGCAGTCGCACCGCCTGTGGCGAGGTGTACCAGGCACAGGATGAGGGGCTGCCGGCTTTCTTTGCTGCGTTGTCTGTGTCATTGGGCATGCCCGTGGTGACCAGCCGTGCCGTGGCTAGTAGGCAGGTGAGCGGAGCGTTCGATTTTGCGGCGCCGCAACAGGTCATTGAAACGCTCGCCGCGCGCGAAGGCTTGATCTGGCACAGCGATGGCCAAGTGTTGCACGTCTACGCTGCCGACGAAGCGAGAAGCTCGGCGGTGGCGCTGCAACATATTAGTGTCGACAGGCTGCGTGGCATCATGCGACGTGCAGGGCTGGATGAGCCGCGTTATCCGCTGCGCGCAAACGGGGCGCGCATGTTCTACGTGTCCGGGCCTCCCAGCTATGTCGATCATATATTGCGGCTGACGCAACTGATGGATCTGCCCCCTCGCAAGGCGCCAGAGCGCCCGCCTGCATTTGGCGTGGTGCAAGTGATCAATTTCCCGGTGGAAGATCACCCGCACGGCGTGGGTACCAACAGGGGCCGGGTACCAGGCATGCTCTCGATGATCCATGCCCGGCTATCCCAGGCGCAGAGGGTCCGGTTGGCCGACGGCCGCCTTGCGTTGCTGGCCTATCCGGATACCAACAGTGTGTTGATCAAGGGCTCGCCTGCCCAGGTGAAAGTTATCGAGAAACTGCTGGCCGAGCTGGATGTGGCCCAGGTGCTGAGTGAAACCTTGCCAGGGCAGGCGCATGCCGGTGGTGGCGACCCGCAGGTCGGGCCACCTCAGTTGACCGCCGCGCAATATGAGCGTGTGCAACGTGCGTTCCTACGGACGGAGCGCGAGTTTTCCCCCTGAAAAGGCATTTGTCCATGCACCTGGAAATACTGCTGCAGGAGCGATTGATCAGCCGCAAGCGTTTGGCCGCGTTCGCGCCGGGAAAGGTGCTGCCCTTGGACCCAGGCGTCACACGATGTGTGGAGGTGCGGGTCAATGGACAACTGATGGCGTTAGGTGAGTTGGTGCAGTTGGAGGACCGGCTAGGGGTTGAGTTGCAGGAGACTTTCCAGGAGTGGCTGTCGCGATAAGGGGTGCAAGCGATTTGTCTGACCGGCAGCGGCCCAAAAAAAACCATTGAATGGGTTTTTTCCTAACGCGAGTCTGCGGGGCGGTTTTTATAGTCGTGCCAATGGCAGGTGAGCCGGTTCACACAGTAAGGATTTGAATGTCAGTAGTCGATACAGAGGTGCGTATGGCCGTCGTGACGCAAGAAGCGGCGGCATCCCTGGTCTTCGCTCGCTGGACCTTGCACGGCGATGGTCGTTTGATAGGCGCGGATGCGGATATACAGCTGCCTCCCAAGGAGGGGCAGGTGCTGAGGTTGCTGCTGGCCTCCGGTGGCGCACTGATGACCAAGGACCGCTTGCTGGAACTGGCCTGGCCTCGGGGCGAGGTAGCCGATGAGTCACTTACGCGTTGTATTTATTCCCTGCGCAAGCACTTGAGGGCCGACAAAGGCTTTATCAAGACTATTTATGGCAAGGGCTATCGCTTTACATGCCCGGTACGGGTGGGTGATCAACCGAGGGCTGTCCTGCACCTGTGCGCCGTCTGTGGTCAGGCCAGTAATGTTAAAAGTTAGGGTCGGGGGCAGAGGCCTGTTGTTCAGTGTGCTGATGGGCTGTAACCCGGCATGGGCCTATTGCTGGGAAGAGGCGGCCAGCCGCTACGATCTCGAGCCAGAGTTACTGCAGGCTATCGCCTCAGTCGAGTCGGGTTCCCGTGCGCAAGCGATGAACTACAGCAACCGAAACGGCACACGGGATATTGGCTTGATGCAGATAAACAGCATTCACCTGCCTCGTTTGCTCAAGCAGGGTATTACCGAAGAGCGGTTGTTGAACGAACCTTGCCTGTCGGTGGAAGTAGGCGCCTCGATTCTTGCCGATTTTATACAGCGTTTTGGCTACAACTGGACGGCAGTGGGCGCTTACAACGTTGGGCCCGGCCCCGGCCCTCAGCGTGAGGCATTACGCCTGCGCTACGCCGAGAGGATCTGGGTGCGCTATGAGGCCTTGATGGCGCAGCGTCAATGAGATCGAGTGTCATGCCTCGCATGCAACCCACCGCCGCGGCTATAATCACCGCCACCTTTTACCGCCATCCGAGTCTAGCCCGCCCATGTATAACCTGGCCCGCCAGCTGTTGTTCAAACTCTCCCCGGAAACCTCCCACGATCTGTCCCTGGACCTGATCGGTGCTGGTGGCCGCCTGGGGCTCAATGGCCTGGTATGCAAGGCACCGGCGAAAATGCCGGTGTCGGTGATGGGGCTCGACTTCCCCAACCCGGTCGGGCTGGCAGCCGGCCTGGACAAGAACGGCGCCGCCATCGACGGGTTTGCGCAGTTGGGTTTCGGCTTTGTCGAAATCGGCACCGTGACCCCACGGCCGCAACCGGGCAACCCCAAGCCCCGCATTTTCCGCCTGCCGGAAGCGGAGGCGATCATTAATCGCATGGGCTTCAATAACCTCGGCGTCGACCATCTGCTGTCGCGGGTTCAGGCGGCGAAATACACCGGCATCCTGGGTATCAACATCGGCAAGAACTTTGACACCCCTGTGGAACGTGCGGTGGATGACTACCTGATATGCCTGGACAAGGTCTACGCCCACGCCAGCTATGTCACCGTCAACGTCAGCTCGCCCAACACTCCGGGCCTGCGCAGCCTGCAATTTGGCGATTCCCTCAAGCAACTGCTCGAAGCCTTGCGTCAGCGCCAGGAAGACCTGGCCGTGCGTCATGGCAAGCGTGTGCCGCTGGCCATCAAGATCGCGCCGGACATGAGCGATGAAGAAACCGTCCTGGTGGCCCAGGCCCTGGTGGATTCAGGGATGGACGCGGTGATTGCAACCAATACCACCCTCAGCCGCATGGGTGTCGAGGGCCTGGCCCATGGTGACGAGGCGGGCGGCCTGTCGGGCGCGCCAGTGCGTGACAAGAGCACCCATATCGTCAAGGTGCTGGCGGCCGAGTTGGCCGGGCGTTTGCCGATCATCGCGGTGGGCGGTATCACCGAAGGCAAACACGCGGCTGAGAAGATCGCGGCCGGCGCCAGCCTGGTGCAGTTGTACTCCGGCTTCATCTACAAAGGCCCGGCATTGATTCGCCAGTCGGTGGATGCCATCGCTGCCTTGCGCTGACAATCTGCTGGGCAATAAAAAGGGCTCCATAAAGGAGCCCCTGGGCCGAAGCCCGCCGCCCGGATGGGGCGCGCGTGGTTAAGTCGTTACTCGTTCAGAGATGTGTGTCGGAATAAAGTGCCCCTGATTAGCCGACGGCGTGAAGTTCGTTGAGTCTGTGGATGCCCGCAGTGCCAGTCATACCGTCCCAGTTGTCGCCGCGTCCTTCTCGCCAGCCGTTGATCCAGGCTTGGCGTACCGACGGTAGAGTAAATGGGCAAAGCTCACGGGATTTTCCATGAACGCCATATTGATATCCGCGTAAAAATGCTCTTTCCAACGGATCACGCTTAAGTCTTCTCATAGGGTGTTTCCCTCACTTGTTGACTGTCTAGATATCCTTCGGCCTTGTCCAAGGCCGGGCAGAGTTTTTCTGCCGTTGGTGGGCTCGCTGCCGGCGTGGCGAGCCGATGTGTCGGCACCGTTACGGCGCCAACCTGTGTTGAGTTCTAACCAATAGGTCACATGTATTCAATGATCGTTTTGTCATAAGCACGTAACGATAACGATGCTATAGCCATAAGCTGGGATGGTTATTCGCCCCTTTTATAGGGCAAAGCCAGCTATGATGTGCCCTGCACAGAGGAAAGGTTTAATCCCTTGGTGAGAATGACCGCCTGTTGCAGTCGGTTATTATTCGACGAAGGGTCGGAATATTTCTTTTTATTGCACAACATTCTTCTTCTGCCTCGCCAATAAAGGCTCAAGGGCCCGTCAGACGGGGTGGAACGGCACATTCGTGCCACGCGAGCACTCTTCGAGAAAAGTGCTTGATTGAAAATCGAACCGGCGATGCGTCGCCTGTTCACTTATTGCTGAAAAGCCTGGAATGCCCCATGTCGGACCGTTTTGAACTCTTCCTCACCTGCCCCAAGGGCCTCGAAGGCCTGCTGATCGAGGAAGCCGTCGGGCTTGGCCTTGAGGAAGCCCGCGAGCACACCTCGGCCGTGCGCGGCATGGCCGACATGGAAACCGCCTACCGCCTGTGCCTCTGGTCGCGCCTGGCCAACCGTGTGTTGCTGGTGCTCAAACGCTTCCCGATGAAGGACGCCGAAGATCTTTACCACGGCGTGCTGGACATCGAATGGGCTGACCACATGGTCCCCGACGGTACCCTTGCGGTGGAGTTCAGCGGGCACGGCTCGGGCATCGACAACACCCACTTCGGCGCGCTGAAGGTCAAGGATGCGATCGTCGACAAACTGCGCACCCCGACCGGCGAACGTCCGTCCATCGACAAGATCAACCCTGACCTGCGCATTCACCTGCGCCTGGACCGTGGCGAAGCCATCCTGTCCCTGGACCTTTCCGGCCACAGCCTGCACCAGCGCGGCTACCGTCTGCAGCAGGGCGCGGCACCGCTGAAGGAAAACCTGGCGGCGGCGATCCTGATCCGCGCCGGCTGGCCGCGTATTGCGGCCGAAGGCGGCGCGCTGACAGACCCGATGTGCGGTGTGGGTACCTTTCTGGTCGAGGGCGCGATGATCGCCGCCGACATGGCCCCCAACCTCAATCGTGAACTGTGGGGGTTCACCACCTGGCTGGGCCACGTCCCGGCGCTGTGGAAAAAACTGCACGCAGAAGCCACTGAGCGCGCCGCTATCGGCATGAACAAGTCGCCGTTGTGGGTGCGTGGCTATGAAGCCGACCCACGCTTGATCCAGCCTGCTCGCAATAACATCGAGCGCGCCGGGCTGAGCCATTGGATCAAGGTGTACCAAGGCGAAGTCGGTACTTTCGAGCCGCGCCCGGACCAGAACCAGAAAGGCCTGGTCATCTGCAACCCACCTTACGGCGAGCGCCTGGGTGATGAAGCCAGCCTGTTGTACCTCTACCAGAACCTCGGCGAGCGCCTGCGCCAGGCCTGCATGGGCTGGGAAGCGGCGGTGTTTACCGGCGCGCCGGACCTGGGCAAGCGCATGGGTATCCGTAGCCACAAACAGTATTCGTTCTGGAACGGCGCATTGCCGTGCAAGTTGCTGCTGATCAAGGTCAACCCGGATCAGTTCGTCACGGGCGAGCGCCGCACTCCTGAACAGCGCCAGGCCGAACGTGAGCAAGCGGCCTACGACCAGGCCCCGAGCGAGCCGGCAGAGCGTCAGTACAACAAGAACGGCAACCCGATCAAGCCCGCCCCGGCCCCCGTGGTGGAACAGGCGCGCTTGAGCGAAGGCGGGCAGATGTTCGCCAACCGCCTGCAGAAGAACCTCAAGCTGTTGGGCAAATGGGCCAAGCGCGAAGGGGTGGATTGCTACCGTGTGTATGACGCCGACATGCCTGAATACTCCATGGCCATCGACCTGTACCACGATTGGGTGCACGTACAGGAATACGCCGCGCCTAAATCCATCGACCCGGAAAAAGCCTCGGCCCGCATGTTCGATGCCCTGGCGGCAATTCCCCAGGCACTGAACGTCGACAAGAGCCGTGTGGTGGTCAAGCGTCGTGAGCGTCAGAGCGGCACCAAGCAATACGAGCGTCAGAGTGCCCAAGGTAAATTCACCGAGGTCAGTGAAGGCGGCGTTAAGTTGCTGGTCAACCTCACCGATTACCTGGACACCGGCCTGTTCCTCGACCATCGCCCGATGCGCATGCGCATCCAGAAGGAAGCGGCGGGCAAGCGCTTCCTCAATCTGTATTGCTACACCGCCACAGCCAGTGTGCATGCTGCCAAGGGCGGCGCGCGCAGCACCACCAGCGTCGACCTGTCCAAGACCTACCTGGACTGGGCGCGTCGCAATTTCTCCCTCAACGGCTTCTCCGACAAGAACCGCCTGGAACAGGGTGACGTGATGGCGTGGCTGGAAGCGAGCCGCGATGAATTCGACATGATTTTCATCGACCCGCCGACCTTCTCCAACTCCAAGCGCATGGAAGGCATCTTCGACGTGCAGCGTGACCATGTGCAGTTGCTCGACCTGGCCATGGCGCGCCTGGCGCCGGGTGGCGTGCTGTACTTCTCCAACAACTTCCGCAAGTTCCAGCTGGAAGACAACCTCAGCGAACGCTATGCGGTCGAGGAGATCAGCGACAAGACCATCGACCCGGATTTTGCGCGCAATGCCAAGATCCACCGCGCCTGGAAAATCACCGCACGCTGATTTTTCCCTGTAGGAGCGAGCTTCTGTGGCGAGGGAGCTTGCTCCCGCTGGGCTGCGCAGCGGCCCCCCGGAAACTTGCGGGCGCTTCGCACCCGAGCGGGAGCAAACTCCCTCGCCACAATAAGCCAGTTGACGGTTTTGCGCTGGTCAAACCCATGACCGATGGCTATAACTTAAGC
This sequence comes from Pseudomonas sp. Pse35, assembly GCF_024519715.1. Taxonomy (NCBI): domain Bacteria; kingdom Pseudomonadati; phylum Pseudomonadota; class Gammaproteobacteria; order Pseudomonadales; family Pseudomonadaceae; genus Pseudomonas; species Pseudomonas sp. Pse35. Next base: position 84,428 of record NZ_JALJRP010000012.1, read on the forward strand.
CCTAGCCAAAGTGACACCCCCGCACACTGGCGCTGTGAGTGTTGCCTATGCCGATGCAAGTCGTTCGCCCGAAAATCCTTGGTTTTATCAGTGAGCAGGCATCGGCTTGGCTGGTGGCATTGGTGGTGTTAGTGGTTGGTAGCGCGCTGACGGTGGTCGTCGCGTGGGCGGCGTCCGACCTGTATCAGCAACAGGTGCGCCAGCGGTTCCAGTTGCTGGTCAACGAGCGCTACAGCCGCATCCAGGAACGTTTTGAAGACCAGGAACAACGCCTGGGTAGCCTGCAGCGTTTCTTCGTCAATTCCGGCGAGGTGTCCCGCACCGAGTTCGACGGTTTCGCCAAACCGCTGTTGTTGCATGCCCGTGCTTATGCCTGGGCACCACGGATATTTCGCACGCAGCGCAGCCTGTTTGAACAGGACATTTCTCGCCAGCGTGGCATTCCCTTCAGTATCCGCGAACTGAATACCTCCGGTGAATTGGCGCCAGCGGCCGAGCGCGATGAATACGTACCGGTGCTGTACAGCCAGACGCAAAGTTTGCTGGGCTCGCCGCTGGGCTTTGATTTGCTGGCGCAGCCCCTGCGCCGTGCAGCGCTGGAGCGTGCACAACAAAGCGGCCAGTTGGCGGTGTCACAGCCCATGCAATTGGTGGGGGTGGAGCCCGCTTATGCGGCAGGCGTGTTATTGGTGGCGCCCGTGAGCAAAGTCGCGGGGGCCGAGCCTTATGGTTTTGTGATGGCGGTGATCAGCATGCGCCAGCTGGTGGCCGAGGGGTTGCCCAGGCCCAACCGTGACAACCTGGTGATGCAGATCGTAGACACCTCCGACACCCAGCAACGGGTGTTATATGCGTCCAGTAACGCGTTGGGCAGCAGTGGCTTGACGGCTGCACGCCGCCTCTCCCTGGGCGATCATGTCTACGCTCTTAGCCTGAGCGCCAGCGAAGTGTTCGACAGGGCCAACCATTCTTCGATGCACGCCATTCTGGCGATGGGTGTGTTGCTCAGCGCCTTGCTCAGTGCGCTGCTTTACATGTTGGTCAGCCAGCGCCAGCGCGCACTGAAATTGGTGGAGCAACGCACCGTTCAATTGCGTGCCCGTGAGCAGGAGTTGCGTGGCGCCCATGGGCAACTGCGCAGCGTGTTGAATGCGGCGACTCAAGTGGCGATCATTGCCACTGACCTGCGCGGTGTGATCAACACCTTCAATGCCGGTGCCGAACAGATGTTGGGCTTCAAGGCCGAGGAGGTGCTTGGGCATATGACCTTGGACCGTCTGCATGTGGCCGTGGAACTTGACGCCCGCGCCGAGCCGTTGAGCAGGGCGCTGGGCAAGCGCATTCCAGCGAGTCAGGCGATGCTGGTGGAGAGCCCAGACAGTCAACATGAAGGACGTGAGTGGACGCTGGTGCGCAAGGATGGCAGCCAGTTGACGGTCAACATGTTGCCGACCGTGCTCTTGGATGACCATGGCCTATGGGTCGGGCACTTGGCGATTTACCTGGATGTCACCGAGCAAAAGCGCGCCTATGAGGCCCTTGCCGTCCGCGACCGCCTGCTGAAAAAACTCAGCGCCCATGTGCCTGGTGGCATCTTCCAGTTCACCCTGGAGCCCCAGGACAACGGGCGTTTCATCTATGCCAGCGAAGGCATGCGCGATATCTATGAAATCGAGCTGGGCATGCTGCAGAAGGATGCGCGCACGGTCCTGGAGCGCATTCACCCTTTGGATCTGGAGCGAGTGCGTGCGTCGATACGCCTTTCTGCGTTGCAAATGAGCCATTGGCGAGAAGAGTACCGCGTGCAATTACCCCAGCGAGGCCTGCGCTGGATTCGCGGCGAAGCGACGCCGGAAGAGTTGCCGGGAGGCGGTACGCTTTGGCACGGTTATGTATCGGATATTTCTGATCTCAAACGGGTCGAGGAAGAACTGCGCGCGCTGTCCATCACCGACTCCCTGACAGGGATCTATAACCGGCGCTATTTCCAGGATCGTCTCAAGGGCGAAATGCTTCGGCTCAACCGTATATCTGGCGCGCTGTCGTTGATCATGCTCGATATCGACCACTTCAAGCGCATCAACGATCAGCACGGCCATGCCGTGGGCGACAGCGTGTTGCAGGAGTTGTGCAAGCGTATCGGCCAACGCTTGCGCCGCACCGATGTGTTTTGCCGGATCGGCGGGGAAGAGTTCGTGGTGCTGTGCCCCAACACCGATGGCGCTCAGGCCTACAGCCTGGCGATACAGTTGTGGCAGTCGTTGCGCGATGCGGCGATGGAACCGGTGGGAGTGGTCACCGCCAGCTTCGGCGTGGCCAGTTGGCGGGTTGACGAAGGCATCGATGGGTTGCTGCTGCGCGCTGATTCGGCGGTGTATGTGGCCAAGCAGGCGGGCAGGGATCGGGTCGAGGAAGCCCTGATGCTTGAATGATCGTTCCCACGCTCCGCGTGGGAATCCATCCTAAGACGCTCCGCGTCACGCCTTGAGCGCGGACGCAGAGCGTCCAAAAAAGCATTCCCACGCAGAGCGTGGGAACGATCAGAGGGGTGCTTAGAGGACCGGCGCGGCCGCAACGGCCTTCGGCTGGCGATACAGGTCTAGCAGCACCTGATCCAACACCGACGAGGCTCCCCAAGGCTTGGAGTCGTTGAGAATCGCCACCACCGCCCAGGTATTGCCATTGTTGTCGCGGCTGTAACCGGCAATGGCGCGTACGGTGTTCAAGGTGCCGGTCTTTACGTGGGCTTCGCCGCGCAAGGCGGTGGTTTTCAGGCGTTTACGCATGGTGCCGTCGGTGCCGGCGATCGGCATCGAGCTGATGTACTCTGCTGCATAAGGGCTTTTCCACGCCGCTTGCAGCATGGCCGCCATCTCCCGGGCGCTGACCCGTTCGGCGCGGGACAGGCCGGAGCCGTTTTCCATCACCAGGTGCGGCGCGGTGATGCCTTTCTTGGCCAGCCACTGGCGCACGACGCGTTGCGCGGCCTTGGCATCGTCGCCATCGGCATCGTTGCGAAACTGTGCACCCAGGCTCAGGAACAACTGCTGGGCCATGGTGTTGTTACTGTATTTGTTGATGTCACGGATGATCTCCGCCAGGTCCGGCGAGAAGGCGCGCGCCAGCACCTTGGCATCCTTGGGCACCGGTGCCTGGATATCACGGCCCTGGATGGTACCGCCCAACTCTTTCCAGATCGCCCGCACGGCGCCTGCGGTGTAGGTGGCGTGGTCGAGCAGCGACAGGTAAGTCTGCGAGCTGCAGCCATCACCCAGTTGGCCGCTGACGGTCACGGTCACGCTGCCGTCGGCGGCGGTCACCGGGCTGTAGCGCACGTCACCGGTGCACTGCTTGGCGTTGGTGACTTTCACCTGGTTGTCGATGCGAATGCTGGCAATCGGCGGCTCGACCGATACGATCACCCGCCCCGAATCATTGCGGGTCACGAAGCGCAGGGCCTTTAGGTTGACCAGCAAGGCGTCGGGCTTGACCAGAAACGGCTTGTTCTCATCGTTGCCGTCGTCGTTGAACTCGGGTAATTGCGGCTGGTTGAAGAAGTTACGGTCCAGCACCAGGTCGCCGGTGACTTGCTGAACGCCATTGGCGCGCAGGTCGCGCATCAGCAGCCAGAGCTTTTCCATGTTCAGCTTGGGGTCGCCGCCGCCCTTGAGGTACAGGTTGCCACGCAATACGCCGCCGCTGAGGGTGCCATCGGTGTAGAACTCGGTCTTCCACTGATGGTTGGGGCCGAGCATTTCCAGGGCCGCGTAAGTGGTGACCAGCTTCATGGTGGAAGCCGGGTTCACCGAGACGTCGGCGTTGAAAACCGTAGGGGTACCAGGGCCGTTCAGGGGCAGCATCACCAGGGACAGCGCGGTATTTTGCAGCTTGGCCTTCTGCAAGGCCTGCGCAACGCTGGGTGGCAGGGTGTTATTGACGGGAGCAGCGGAAACGGAAAAGGCCAGGGGCAAGACAACACTGGCAAGTAACACTGAACGCAAAGATTTGATCATAAGAAATAAAACCCTACTGCTGAGGAGGGTGAAAAAGGCGAGGGGTACGGAAGAAAATCCCTCATTGGTCACGAAAGTGTCGGCATTATGCCCCAAGCTGGCGCTGCTTGTAGCTGAACGATAGCCGCTAATTGCGGTTTTTTTGCGCGCATTTGCCCGTCGGTCCCAGAGAGTCGGGCAATTGCCGCCTTAAACTGCTAAAGTGCCGCCCGTTAATACTTATGAGGATTGTTCCAATGGCGACTAACCGTTCCCAGCGTCTGCGCAAAAAACTGTGCGTTGATGAATTTCAAGAGCTGGGTTTCGAACTGAACCTGGACTTCAACGAAGGCCTGAGTGAAGAAGCTATCGACGCTTTCCTCGAAGCATTCATCAAAGAAGCCATGGAAGCCAATGGCCTGGGCTATGTCGGCGGCGATGACTACGGTCTGGTTTGCCTGCAAAAGCGTGGCTCGGTCTCCGAAGAGCAGCGTGCTGCGGTCGAAGCCTGGCTGAAAACCCGTTCCGAGCTGACCAAGGCTGAAGTCAGCCCGTTGCTGGACGTGTGGTATCCGGAAAAGCCGATCAACGCGGCTAAGTGATACTGAAAAAAACGGCGACCTGAGGGTCGCCGTTTTTTTATGCCTTGCGCCAATTCAGAATCAGCAGCGTCAACACCCCCGCCACAATCCCCCAGAACGCCGACCCGATGGAAAACAACGTCAAGCCTGACGCCGTGACCATAAAGGTAATCAGCGCCGCTTCCCGTTCCTTCGGCTCATTCATGGCGATGCTCAAGCCATTGATGATCGAGCCAAACAACGCCAACGCCGCAATCGACAGCACCAGTTCCTTGGGCAGGGCTGCGAACAATGCTGCCAGCGTGGCGCCGAATACCCCGGCAATCCCATAGAACACCCCACACCACACCGCAGCGGTGTAGCGCTTGTTGCGGTCTTCATGGGCGTGCGGCCCGGTGCAGATCGCGGCGCTGATCGCCGCCAGGTTGATGCCGTGGGAGCCGAACGGTGCCAGCACCAATGACGCCAGGCCAGTGGTAGTGATCAACGGCGACGCCGGCACGGTGTAGCCGTCGGCTCGCAGCACGGCTACGCCGGGCATGTTCTGCGAGGTCATGGCCACCACGAACAGCGGAATGCCGATGCTGATGGTCGCCGCCAGCGAGAAGTGCGGCGTCGTCCAAACAGGCGTCGCCACCTCCAGATGAAAACCGCTGAAATCCAGCAGCCCCATCAGCCCTGACAAGGCGGTACCGATGAGCAAGGCGGCCAGCACGGCATAACGCGGCGACAGGCGCTTGATGATCAGGTAGGTGAAGAACATCCCCAGCACCAGCCCGGTACGATGCTGGGCGGCGACGAAAATCTCGCTGCCGATCTTGAACAGGATCCCCGCCAGCAACGCCGCCGCCAGTGACGCCGGAATCCGCTTGACCAGTTTCTCAAAGCTGCCGGTCAACCCGCAGAGCGTCACCAGTACCGCGCAGGTGATGTAGGCACCGATGGCCTCGCCATAGCTCACGCCGCCCAGGCTGGTGATCAGCAGCGCCGCGCCAGGGGTGGACCAGGCGATGGTGATCGGTGTGCGATAGCGCAGGGACAGGCCGATGCTGCACACCGCCATGCCGATGGAAATCGCCCAGATCCACGAAGAAATCTGCGCCGTGGTCAAGCCGGCGGCCTGGCCGGCCTGGAACATCAGCACCAGGGAGCTGGTGTAGCCGGTCATCATGGCGATAAAGCCGGCGACGACGGCCGACGCAGAAGTGTCGGCCAGCGGGCGCAAGGGCGCTTGGGTGGCGTCGGTCATGGAGAGGTGTTCCTTATTGCCGGGAATTTGCCGCTGGCGGCTCTGATTCAAGCCTAAACTCAAACGTAACGAGTCATTGCAATACAGCCGAGCCCGCAAACAGCCGTACAGTGTGTTGGCGCAGTGGGTTGTGTACAATGTGCGCTGTTTTTAGGTGATACTTGCCAGCGACACGCTGTTGCCGTATTACCGTTAATTCGCCGTTCTCAAACCCGAGTGCCCATGAACGAACAGTTGCAACCTCTCAAGAAACAACCGCGAGCCGGCAAGGCCGGTCGCAGCGGAACCCAGGACGATATCGTCTATGCGCATATCTTCGAGGCGATCCTTGAACAACGCCTGGCGCCCGGAACCAAATTGAGTGAAGAGGCACTGGGCGAGATCTTCGGCGTGAGCCGCACCATCATTCGCCGCGCGCTGTCGCGCCTGGCCCATGAAAGCGTGGTACTGCTGCGGCCCAATCGCGGTGCGGTGGTTGCCAGCCCAAGCGTCGAAGAAGCACGCCAGGTGTTCATGGCCCGGCGCCTGGTGGAGCGGGCGATCACAGAATTGGCGGTGCAGCACGCCACGGCCGAGCAGTTGGCCGAGTTGCGCCAGATGGTCAACGACGAGCGAGACAGCTTCTCGCGCGGTGACCGTGGCGCCGGTATCCGTCTCTCTGGCGAGTTCCACTTGAAGCTGGCCGAAGCCGCGAAGAACGCGCCGCTGATCAGCTTCCAGCGCAGCCTGGTTTCTCAGACGTCATTGATCATCGCCCAGTACGAAAGCGGCAACCGCTCGCACTGTTCCTACGATGAGCACACCCAGTTGATCGACGCGATCGAAGCCCGGGATGCGACGTTGGCGGTGAACTTGATGATGCATCACATGGATCACATCGACAGCAAGCTCAACCTCGATGAAGAGAGTGCGTCGGATGATTTGCATGCGGTGTTTTCGCATCTTTTACAGACTAAAAAACCTGGGCGCTCGTCTGTAAAGTTGTAAACCCAATCAAATGTGGGAGCAGGCTTGTGTGGGAGCTGGCTTGCCTGCGATAGCATCACCGCGGTGTAACTGACATACCGCGGTGCCTGCATCGCGGGCAAGCCCGGCTCCCACACAAGCCCCTCCCACATTGGTTTTGTGGGGGGGCTCTGAGATCAGCGCTGGTGAACGAGCTGCCCGGCTGCATAGGTCTGCAACACCGTCCGGTCATCCCCCAACGTCATCAGCACAAACAACGTCTCGGCAATGTTATTGGCCTGTTTCAGGCGGTAGCTCAGCAGCGGCGTGGCGTTGTAATCCAACACCAGGAAGTCTGCATCGGTGCCTGGTTGCAACGTGCCGATCTTGTCTTCCAGGCGCAGCGCTCGAGCGCCGCCCAGGGTCGCCAGGTACAGCGACTTGAACGGGCTCAGCCGCGCACCTTGCAGTTGCATGACCTTGTAGGCTTCGTTCAGGGTTTGCAGCAGCGAGAAGCTGGTGCCGCCGCCCACGTCGGTGCCCAGGCCCACGTTCAAGTTGTGTTTCTCGGCCATCGGCAGGTTGAACAACCCACTACCGAGGAAGAAGTTCGAAGTCGGGCAGAACGCCACCGCCGAGCCGGTCTCTGCCAGCCGTGCGCATTCGTCGTCGCACAGGTGTACGCCGTGGGCAAACACCGAGCGCTCGCCGAGCAGCTTGTAGTGGTCGTAGACATCCAGGTAGCCGTTGCGCTCCGGGAACAGCTCATTGACCCACTCGATTTCCTGCTTGTTCTCGCTGATGTGGGTCTGCATGTACAAATCCGGGTACTCGCCCAGCAGCTGACCGGCCAGCGTCAGTTGCTCCGGCGTGCTCGTAGGGGCGAAGCGTGGCGTCACCGCGTAATGCAGGCGCCCCTTGCCGTGCCAGCGCTCGATCAGCGCCTTGCTTTCCTGGTAGCCGGATTCGGCGGTGTCGGTGAGGTAGTCCGGCGCGTTGCGGTCCATCATCACCTTGCCGGCGATCATGCGCAGGTCGAGTTTCTCGGCCGCTTCAAAGAATGCATTCACCGATTGCGGGTGCACGCTGCCGAACACCAGCGCTGTGGTGGTGCCGTTGCGCAGCAGTTCCTTGATGAAGATATCGGCGACTTCTTCGGCGTGAGCCTTGTCGGCAAACTGACTTTCACAGGGGAAGGTGTAGGTGTTGAGCCAGTCCAGCAACTGCTCGCCATAGGCGCCGACCATACCGGTCTGCGGCAGGTGGATATGGGTGTCGATCAAGCCAGGGGTGATCAGCGCGTCCTGGTAATGGGTGATGTCGATATCGGCGGGCAGGCTCGGCAGCAGGTCGCAGGCGTGCCCGAGGGCACTGATCTGGCCGTTGTCGATCACCAGCAGGCCGTCCTCGAAATATTCATAAGAGGCTTCGATCCCCACGATGGCAGGGTCGGCGATGCTGTGCAGGATGGCGGCACGGTAGGCTTTGCGAGTCAAAGGCATGATCGTCTCAATTCAGATAGCGTGGCTGCGGCGCGAAGCCGGCAGCAGTTTGGCAATAGGTTCGGCGCCGGCAAGATGCTGGCCGAAATTGGCGTTATAGGTGGCGATGATTTCACCGGCGATGGAGATGGCGATCTCCATCGGAAGCTTGCCCTTGACCTCGGGGAGGCCCATGGGGCAACGCATGCGTTGCAACTGCGCGGCGTCAAAGCCGCGATCACGCAGGCGGTGTTCGAATTTGACCCGCTTGGTTTTCGAGCCGATCAGGCCGAAGTAGGCGAAGTCGTTGCGCTTGAGCAGGGCGGCGGTCAGTTCCAGGTCCAGCGCGTGGTTGTGGGTCATGACGATGCAGTAGCTGCCTGCAGGCAGGTCGGCAATTTCGTCGACCGGCTCTTCGCTGACAATTTTACGCACGCCTTCGGGGATGTGCTGCGGGAATTCCTGCTCGCGGGAATCGATCCAGCGCACCCGGCAGGGCAGACTCGCCAGCAATGGTACCAACGCACGGCCGACGTGGCCGGCGCCAAACACGGCGATGTGCGCTTGCGCCTGGCCCATGGGTTCGAACAGCAGCACGGTCACGCCGCCGCAGCACTGGCCCAGGCTGGCGCCGAGGCTGAAGCGCTCCAGATGGGTGTTCTGCTGGCCGCGCACCAGCATGTCCCGGGCGATCTGCATCGCCTTGTATTCCAGGTGCCCGCCGCCGATGGTGTCGAAGGCTTGCGCGGCGCTGATGACCATTTTGGAACCGGCGTTGCGCGGGGTTGAGCCGAGTTCTTCGATGATGGTGACGAGCACGCAGGGTTCGCCCTGGTTTTGCAGGGTGGCGAGGGCGCTGATCCAGTTGTCCATGTCTACCTCCAGTCAGATCGTTCCCACGCTCCGCGTGGGAATGCATACCGTGACGCTCAGCGTCACTAGAGCGGACGCACAGCGTCCAGGGCGGCATTCCCACGCGGAGCGTGGGAACGATCAACAGCCTTTAGCGCCCGCAACTGCCGCATCTGTTCACACCCCCACAACACCCGCTCGGGCGTGGCCGGCGCATCGATCCTGGGCTGCTGGCGATAGTCAGCCAAGCTCGCTACCGCATCCTTGATCGCACACCACGAAGCAATCCCGAGCATGAACGGCGGCTCGCCCACGGCCTTGGAATGGAACACCGTGTCCTCCGGGTTCTTGCGGTTCTCTACCAGCTTCACCCGCAGGTCCAGCGGCATGTCGGCCACGGCCGGGATCTTGTAGCTGGCCGGGCCGTTGGTCATCAGCTTGCCCTTGTTGTTCCACACCAGCTCTTCCATGGTCAGCCAGCCCATGCCCTGGATGAAGCCGCCTTCCACCTGGCCGATGTCGATGGCCGGGTTCAGCGAAGCGCCGACGTCATGCAGGATGTCGGTGCGTAGCATCTTGTATTCACCGGTCAGAGTGTCGACGATCACTTCGCAGCAAGCCGCCCCGAAGGCGTAGTAGTAGAACGGTCTCCCGCGTGACTGGCTGCGGTCGTAGAAAATTTTCGGGGTTTTGTAGAAACCTGTGCTGGAGAGCGATACCTGGGCGAAATACGCCTGCTGGATCAACGCCTCGAAGCTCAGGATCTGCTCGCGCACGCGCACATGGCCGTTGCGAAACTCCACGTCCGCCTCGCTTGCGTCGTACTTGCGCGCCGCAAACTCCACCAGGCGCTGCTTGATGGTTTCGGCCGCATTCTGCGCGGCCTTGCCGTTCAGGTCGGCGCCGCTGGAGGCAGCGGTGGGCGAGGTGTTGGGTACCTTGTCGGTGTTGGTGGCGGTGATCTGGACGCGGTCGATTTCGACCTGGAATACCTCGGCCACGACTTGCGCGACCTTGGTATTCAAGCCCTGGCCCATCTCGGTGCCGCCGTGGTTCAGGTGGATGCTGCCATCGGTGTAGATATGGATCAGCGCGCCGGCCTGGTTGAGGAAGCTGGCGGTGAACGAAATACCGAATTTCACCGGGGTCAGCGCCAGGCCTTTTTTTAGGATCGGGCTGTGGGCGTTGTACAGGCGGATTGCTTCGCGGCGCTCGGCATATTGGCTGCTGGCTTCCAGTTCGGCGGTCATTTCTTCGAGCATGTTGTGCTCGACGGTCTGGTAGTAGTGGGTGACGTTGCGCTCGGTCTTGCCGTAGTAGTTGGCCTTGCGCACCGCCAGCGGGTCTTGGCCCAGATGGCGCGCGATGGCGTCCATTACCTCTTCGATGGCGACCATGCCTTGGGGGCCGCCGAAGCCGCGATAGGCCGTGTTGGAGGCAGTGTTGGTCTTGCAGCGATGGCCATTGACCGTGGCGTCGCCCAGGTAATATGAGTTGTCGGCGTGGAACATGGCGCGGTCGACAATCGAGTTGGACAGGTCCGGCGAACAACCGCAGTTACCCGCCAGTTCCAGGTTGATGCCGTGCAGTCGGCCGTTGTCGTCAAACCCCACGTCGTATTCGATATAGAAGGGGTGACGCTTGCCGGTCATCAGCATGTCTTCGACCCGTGGCAGGCGCATCTTGGTCGGCTGGCCAGTGAGGCGCGCCACCACGGCGCACAGGCACGCCGGGCTGGCGGCCTGGGTTTCCTTGCCGCCAAAGCCACCACCCATGCGGCGCATGTCGACCACGATCTTGTTCATCGACACATCCAGCACTTCGGCCACCAGCTTCTGCACTTCGGTGGGGTTTTGCGTGGAACAGTAGACGATCATGCCGCCGTCTTCGGTGGGCATCACCGAAGAGATCTGGGTTTCCAGATAAAAGTGTTCCTGGCCACCGATATGCAAGGTGCCCTGGATACGGTGCTTGGCGCTTGCCAGCGCAGTGGCCGAATCGCCGCGCTGGTGGGTGTGGCTGTCGAGCACGAAGTGCTTGTTGCGAAACGCCTCGACCACATCCAGTACCGGTTCCAGGTCTTCATATTCGATCACCGCCGCCATCGCCGCCTTGCGTGCGGTCTCCAGGTCGCGGGCGGCCACGGCCAGTACCACCTGGCCCACGAACTGCACGGTGTCGATGGCCAGCAGCGGGTCGCCGGGCATCAACGGGCCAATGTCTTTCAGTCCCGGTACGTCTTCATGGGTGATGGCAATGCGTACGCCGTCGAAGGCGTAGCAGGGCGCGGTGTCGATGCTGATGATCCGGGCATGGGCGCGGTCGGACATGCGCGCATACAGGTGCAACTGGTTGGGAAATTCCAGGCGGTCGTCGATGTACTGCGCTTCACCGCTGACGTGCTTGGCGGCGCTGTCATGCTTGACGCTGCGACCTACCCCGGTGGTGAGGTCCTGGGCAAAGAGTGCGGCAAGTTCAGCCTCGGTTTTTACCACGGCGTGATGGTTAGACATAAGCGGTCACCCGAGTCTCGATGTGCGGCGTTTGCAGTTCGATGAAGTATTTGCGCAGCAGGTTTTGCGCGCTGAGCAGGCGATATTCCTTGCTGGCGCGGAAGTCCGAGAGTGGGGTGAAGTCCTGTGCCAGGGCGGCGCAGGCTTTCTCGACCGTGGCCAAGTTCCAGATGGCGCCCACCAACGCGGCCTCGCAATTTTTTGCGCGTTTTGGTGTGGCGGCCATGCCTCCGAAGGCAACGCGAGCCGCGCTGATCACACCGTTGTCGATGTTCAGGTTGAACGCTGCGCAAACCGCGGAAATATCGTCGTCCAGGCGCTTGGACACCTTGTAGGCCCGGAACAGCGTGTGGCCCTTGGGCACGATGATGGTCTCGATGAACTCGCTGTCCTGGCGCGCAGTGACGCGGTAGTCGATGAAATAGTCTTCCAGCGCCAGGGTGCGGCGGGTGTTGCCTTTGCACAGTACGATCTGCGCGCCCAGGGCAATCAGCAGCGGCGGCGAATCACCAATCGGCGAAGCGTTGCCGATATTGCCGCCCAGGGTGCCCTGGTTACGAATTTGCAGGGAGGCGAAGCGCTGCAGCAGTTCGCCGAAGTCCGGGTATTCGTGGTGCAGCGCGGCGTAGCAGTCGGAGAGGGCGGTGGCCGCGCCGATTTCCAGGCGGTCGTCGAACTGCTCGATGCGCTTCATGGCTTCAATGTTGCCGACGTAGATCATCACCGGCAGGGTGCGGTGGAACTGGGTGACCTCCAGCGCCAGGTCAGTGCCGCCGGCCAGCAGGCGGGCTTGCGGGTAGGCGTCATAGAGGTCGGCCAGGTCGGCGACGGTCAGTGGCACCAGGCAGCGCTTGTCACCGCTGTTGAGTTCACCGGTTTGCGTCGGCGCGATGGCTTTGAGGCTGGCGATGGTTTCAGCCTGGCGGCTGTCGAATTGATCCTGGGGTTTGTTGCAGCAGGCCTGTTCGGCGGCGGCGAGGATCGGGCGATATCCGGTGCAACGACACAGGTTGCCGGCCAGGGCTTCATGGGCTTTCTGGCTGTCGGGTGCATCGCTGTTCTTTTGCAGGGCAAACAGCGACATCACAAAACCTGGGGTACAAAAGCCGCACTGCGAACCGTGGCACTCGACCATGGCCTGTTGCACGCTGTGCAGTTGGCCCTGGTGCTTGAGGTCTTCGACGCTGATCAGTTGTTTGCCGTGCAGTGACGACACGAACGTCAGGCAGGAATTGAGGCTGCGATAACGAATCTGCTCGACGCCTTGCTCGTCGGTGTGCAACTCGCCGACCACCACGGTGCACGCGCCACAGTCGCCGCTGGCGCAACCTTCCTTGGTACCGGATTTGCCCACATGCTCGCGCAGATAATTGAGCACGGTCAGGTTGGGGTCCAGGGCGTGCTCGCTACGGAGTTCCTGGTTAAGTAAAAACTGGATCACGGAAGGCCTCGCAGACTCATTATTGTTGTTAACCGCTTTGCGCCGAATCTAGTCATGTCTGACTTTTCGGTCAATGGTTTTCTGACCTAAGGGTCAAGAAAATACGATCACAACACTTTCAATTATGGTCCAGTCTTCTGGAACCGGCGTTTTTGGCGGCTTACAGGCTTTCAACGTTGCTTATTTCGTGCCAAATTCGCCAAGGTGGGCGTAGCGCCATCAGCGGGCCAATGCGCTACACTGCCGCGCTTGTACCGATAGCAGATTTCGAAGGGAAAACATGACGTTCAAGGCGCCGGACAGTCTCGCCGAGCAAATTGCTCACCACCTCGCCGAACGTATCATTCGCGGCGATCTCATGCCTGGGGAGCGAATCCAGGAACAGAAAGTCACGCTGGCGCTCAACGTCAGCCGTGGTTCCGTGCGCGAAGCTTTGCTGATCCTTGAGCGCCGCCATCTGATTGCGATCCTGCCGCGCCGTGGCGCCCACGTCACCGAACTCACCGCGCACAAGGTGCAGAGCCTGTGTACGTTGATGGGCGAGATGTACATCCTGCTCGGCAATGCGGTTGCCGAAGGCTGGCAGACCCAGGCCGACATGGCTCCGTTCCTGCAGATCCAGCAACGCCTGCAGCTGAGCCTGGAGCGCGAGGACATCCGCGCCTTCGTCGAAGAAAGCTTCAATGTGATGCGCGCCGCGTACCCCTTCGCCAACAACCCGTACTTGCAGGAAACCGTCGAAAACCTGCAACCGGCGATGAACCGCGCCTATTACTTGGCGCTGGATCAGCGCAAGGCGTCCATGAGCGAGTTCCTGGCGCTGTTCGAGCAATTGCTCGCCGCAGTACTGGCCCGTGATCTGGTGCAGATTCGCCTGGTGCTCACAGCCTATTGCCAGCGCAGCAGTTCGCTGGTCATCGCAGCCTTGGCGGACGCTTAAGCGTGCGGCTCAAGTGCATCAAGTTGGCGGGGTTCAAATCCTTCGTCGACCCGACCACCGTCAACTTCCCCAGCAACATGGCGGCGGTGGTGGGGCCCAATGGCTGCGGCAAGTCGAACATCATCGACGCCGTGCGCTGGGTGATGGGCGAGAGCTCGGCGAAAAACCTGCGCGGCGAGTCGATGACCGACGTCATCTTCAACGGCTCCACCAGCCGCAAGCCGGTGAGCCAGGCCAGTATCGAACTGGTATTCGATAATTCCGACGGCACCCTGATCGGCGAGTACGCAGCCTACGCGGAAATTTCCATCCGTCGTAAAGTCACCCGCGACAGCCAGAACAGTTACTTCCTCAACGGAACCAAGTGTCGCCGTCGCGATATCACCGATATCTTCCTTGGCACTGGCCTGGGCCCGCGCAGCTACTCGATCATCGAGCAGGGCATGATCTCCAAGCTGATCGAGGCCAAGCCCGAAGACCTGCGTAACTTTATCGAAGAAGCGGCTGGTATCTCCAAGTACAAGGAGCGCCGCCGCGAGACCGAAAACCGTATTCGCCGCACCCATGAAAACCTCGCCCGCCTCACCGACCTGCGCGAAGAGTTGGAGCGCCAGCTCGAACGCCTGCACCGCCAGGCCCAGGCCGCCGAGAAGTATCAGGAATACAAGGGTGAAGAGCGCCAGCTCAAGGCGCAATTGTCGGCGCTGCGCTGGCAAGCATTGAATGACCAGGTGGGCCAGCGCGAAGCGATTATTGGCACCCAGGAAGTCAGTTTTGAAGCATTGGTGGCCGAGCAGCGTAATGCCGACGCCAGCATTGAGCGCCTGCGTGACGGTCACCATGAGTTGTCCGAACGCTTCAATCTGGTGCAAGGCCGCTTCTATTCGGTGGGCGGTGACATTGCCCGGGTCGAGCAGAGTATCCAGCACGGCCAGCAGCGTTTGCGCCAGTTGCAGGATGACTTGAAGGAAGCCGAGCGCGCACGCCTGGAGACCGAGTCGCACCTGGGCCATGACCGTACCTTGCTGCTGACCCTGGGCGAAGAGCTGGACATGCTCACCCCCGAGCAGGAAATCACCAGCGCCGCCGCCGAAGAAGCCGCCGCCGCCCTGGAAGAATCCGAAGCCACCATGCACGGCTGGCAGGAACAGTGGGACGCCTTCAATCTGCGATCCGCCGAGCCACGCCGCCAGGCCGAGGTGCAGCAGTCGCGCATCCAGCAGTTGGAAACCAGCATGGAACGCCTGGCCGAGCGCCAGCGTCGGTTGCAGGAGGAGCGCGTATTGCTCGCTGCCGATCCGGAAGACGCGGCGATCATGGCGCTGAGCGAACAGCTGGCCGAAAGCGAAATGACCCTGGAAGAGCTGGAGGCCAGCGAAGAACAGCAAGTGGAGCGCCTGGAGCAACTGCGCCAGCAATTGCACACCGCGACCCAGGCGCAGCAGCAAGCCCAGGGCGACTTGCAGCGGCTCAATGGTCGGTTGGCTTCGTTGGAAGCC
The DNA here is from genome assembly GCF_024519715.1 of Pseudomonas sp. Pse35. Taxonomy (NCBI): domain Bacteria; kingdom Pseudomonadati; phylum Pseudomonadota; class Gammaproteobacteria; order Pseudomonadales; family Pseudomonadaceae; genus Pseudomonas; species Pseudomonas sp. Pse35. The sequence continues at coordinate 99,921 of NZ_JALJRP010000012.1, forward strand.
TTGCAGCAGGCCGCGCTCGACCCAGGCACCGGCACCGCCGAATGGCTGCGCGACCAGCATTTGGCCGAGCGCCCGCGCCTGGCTGAAGGCTTGAAAGTCGAAGCCGGCTGGGAACTGGCGGTGGAAACCGTGCTGGGTGCCGATCTGCAAGCGGTGCTGGTGGATGATTTTGCGGGTTTCGACCTGGTCGGGTTTGCCCAGGGCGATTTGCGCCTGCTCAGCCCGGCGCCCGAGGGTGCACGGGTGCCGGGCAGCTTGCTGGACAAGGTCGAGGCGGCGATGGATCTGTCGCCATGGCTGGGCCAGGTCAGGCCCGTGGAGACCCTTGAGCAAGCCTTGGCCCAACGCGGCCAATTGGCGACCGGCGAAAGCTTGATCAGCCGCGATGGTTATTGGGTCGGCCGCCACTTCCTGCGCGTGCGCCGCGCCAGTGAGGCGGAAAGTGGCGTATTGGCCCGTGGCCAGGAAATCGTCAACCTGAGCGCCGAGCGTGAAGAACGCGAAGCCACACTGGAAAGCCTGGAAACCGAACTGCAAACCCTGCGCGCTACCCAGCGCCAGCAGGAAACCGGCCGCGAACACCTGCGTCGGCTGTTGCAGGACGAAGCGCGCCAGCAAGGCGAGTTGAAAGCCCAACTTTCCGCGAGCAGAGCCAAGGTCGAGCAATTGACCCTGCGCCGCACCCGTCTTGACGAAGAAGTGGCCGAGATGGGCGAACAGCGCGCCCTGGAACATGAACAGATCGGTGAAGCGCGCCTGCACTTGCAGGAGGCCCTCGACAGCATGGCCCTGGACACCGAACAGCGCGAGTTGCTGCTGGCCCAGCGCGACAGCCTGCGCGAGCGCCTTGACCGCGTGCGCCAGGAAGCCCGGCAGCACAAGGACCACGCCCATCAGTTGGCCGTACGCCTGGGCTCGTTGCGCGCCCAGCATGATTCCACGCGCCAGGCCCTTGAGCGCCTGGAGATGCAGTCCGAACGCCTGACCGAAAAGCGCGAGCAACTGAGCCTCAACCTGGAGGAGGGCGAGGCGCCGCTGGAAGAGCTGCGCCTCAAGCTTGAGGAATTGCTCGACAAGCGCATGACCGTCGATGTCGAACTCAAGACCGCCCAGATCGCCCTGGAAGACGCCGACCGTGAACTGCGCGACGCCGAAAAGCGTCGCACCATGGCCGAGCAGCAATCGCAGTTGATCCGCGGCCAGCTCGAACAACAGCGTATGGAATGGCAAGCCCTCACCGTGCGCCGCAAGACCTTGCAAGACCAATTGCTGGAAGACGGCTATGACCTGCACGGCGTGCTCAACACCCTGACCGCCCAGGCCAACGAGAAAGACGCCGAAGAAGAACTTGAACGGATTGCCGCACGTATTCAACGCCTGGGCGCGATCAACCTCGCCGCTATCGATGAGTACCAGCAGCAGTCCGAGCGTAAACGTTATCTGGATGCCCAGGACGCCGATCTGGTTGAAGCCCTGGACACCCTGGAAAACGTGATCCGCAAGATCGACAAGGAAACCCGCAACCGCTTCAAAGATACCTTTGATCAGATTAATGGCGGTTTACAGGCGTTATTCCCAAAAGTTTTCGGTGGTGGCAGCGCCTACTTGGAACTGACGGGCGAAGATCTACTCGATACAGGGGTAACGATCATGGCGCGGCCTCCGGGCAAGAAGAACAGCACCATCCATTTATTGTCTGGCGGCGAAAAAGCCCTGACCGCATTGGCCCTGGTATTTGCCATCTTCAAGTTGAACCCGGCGCCGTTCTGCATGCTCGACGAAGTTGACGCGCCGCTGGATGACGCTAACGTTGGACGCTACGCTCGGTTGGTCAAAGAGATGTCCCAGACCGTGCAGTTCATCTATATCACCCACAACAAGATCGCCATGGAAATGGCCGACCAGTTGATGGGGGTGACGATGCATGAGCCTGGATGTTCGCGATTGGTAGCGGTGGATGTGGAAGAGGCGATGGCGATGGTGGAATCCTGAGCCACGCCGGGAGAGAGAATTTACAGCACGCTGTAGGGCGATTTACCGGTCTGGGGAAAGTGGCAAATGGACATATTTGTTCAAGGCATTTTGACAGACGGTGTAAAGTTATCTTTGGTCGTGCTAGTTTAATGTCAATTTTTCGTGTGCGTGGGCAAAACGTCAGTCAGAACATAGAGTTGGCGCCACGTTTTAAAGCGGTTTGCACGGTGCTAAACCCCTTATTTTTCAGCATTTTTTATTAGAGGCACGGGATTACATGGAAATCGGTCTGCGCGAGTGGCTGATCGTCATCGGCATTATTGTCATTGCCGGTATTCTTTTTGATGGCTGGCGCCGCATGCGCGGTGGCAAGGGCAAGCTCAAGTTCCGGCTGGACCGAAACCTGTCCAACTTGCCTGACGATGACGGCGCCGCCGAGCTGCTGGGGCCGCCCCGTGTGCTGGATACCCATAAAGAGCCGCAACTGGACGAGCACGACCTGCCGTCGATGAGCGCCCCGCTGCGTGAAGCCCGCGAGCCGTCGTCCAAGCGTGGCAAGCGCGGTAGCGCGGCGGTTGCCGAGCCGCACCAGGGCGACCTGAACCTTGACGTCGATGATGGCCCGAGCTTCAGCAGCCGCGATGACGATTTCCCGGACGAGATGTCCGCCAAGAGTGCGGCGCGCCAATCGGTCAACGATCAGCCGGCTGCCGAAGAAGTCCTGGTCATCAGCGTGATCTGCCGCGATGCCGGTGGCTTCAAGGGCCCTGCGCTGTTGCAGAACATCCTCGAAAGCGGCCTGCGTTTTGGCGAGATGGATATCTTCCATCGTCACGAAAGCATGGCCGGTAACGGCGAAGTGCTGTTCTCCATGGCCAACGCGGTCAAGCCGGGCACGTTCGATCTGGACGATATCGACCTGTTCAGCACCCCGGCGGTGAGTTTCTTCCTTGGCCTGCCAGGCCCGCGTCACCCCAAACAAGCGTTCGACGTGATGGTGGCCGCTGCCCGCAAGCTGTCCCAGGAGCTCAACGGCGAGCTCAAGGACGACCAGCGCAGCGTGCTCACCGCCCAGACCATCGAACACTACCGTCAGCGCATCGTCGAGTTCGAGCGTCGCGCCCTGACACAGAAACGCTGAGGATCGATCTTAAGCGTTGTCTGTAGAATCCGTGCACTAACATATTGAGCAGCTTCGGCTGCTCTTTTGCTTTATGAGAGAACACCCATGACCGCCGCCCAAACCCGCATCCTCGAACTGCGCGCTGAGCTGGATCAGCACAACTATCGCTACCACGTCCTCGACGAGCCGAGCATTCCGGACGCCGAATACGACCGCCTGTTCCACGAGCTCAAGGCCCTGGAGGCCGAGCACCCGGAACTGGTGACGCGTGACTCACCGACGCAGCGGGTCGGCAGTGCGGCATTGTCGGCGTTCACCCAGGTCAAGCACGAGATCCCGATGCTCAGCCTGGGCAACGCCTTCGATGAAACCACCATGCTGGAGTTTGATCGCCGGGTCACCGAGGGCCTTGATCTGCCGGTGGGCGATCTATTTGGCGCTGGCGCGGCGGTGGAATACAGCTGCGAGCCGAAGCTGGATGGCCTGGCGGTCAGCCTGCTGTACCAGGATGGCGAGCTGGTGCGCGGTGCCACCCGGGGCGACGGCACCACCGGCGAGGACATCAGCGTCAATGTGCGCACCGTGCGCAATATCCCCCTGAAACTGCACGGCACGGGCTGGCCAGCCACCCTGGAAGTGCGCGGTGAAGTGTTCATGTCCAAGGCCGGTTTCGAGCGGTTGAACGCCTCGCAACTGGAAGTGGGCGGCAAGACCTTCGCCAACCCGCGCAACGCCGCGGCGGGCAGCCTGCGCCAACTGGACTCGAAGATCACCGCCAGTCGTCCGCTGGAATTCTGCTGCTATGGCATCGGCCAGGTGACCGCGGATATCAGCGACACCCATATCGGCAACCTCAAGCAGTTGCAGAAGTGGGGTATGCCGATCAGCCACGAATTGAAGCTGGCCAAGGGTATCCAGGAATGTCTGGACTACTACCGCGACATCGGCGAGCGCCGCAATGCGCTGGGCTATGAAATCGACGGCGTGGTGTTCAAGGTCAACAGCATTGCCTACCAGCGTGAACTGGGCTTCCGTGCCCGCGAGCCGCGCTGGGCGATCGCGCACAAATTCCCGGCCATGGAAGAACTCACCGAGCTGCTCGACGTGGAGTTCCAGGTCGGTCGTACCGGTGCGGTCACGCCGGTGGCGCGCCTCAAGCCGGTCAAGGTGGCCGGCGTGACCGTGTCCAATGCCACCCTGCATAACATGGACGAAGTGGCACGCCTGGGGCTGATGATTGGCGACACCGTGATCATCCGCCGCGCCGGTGATGTGATTCCGCAGGTGGTCTCGGTGGTCACCGAGCGCCGCCCGGAAAACGCCCGCGCCGTGCAGATCCCGCAGAATTGCCCGGTGTGCGGTTCCCATGTGGAGCGCACGCAACTGGTCAAGCGTAGCAAGGGCAAGGAAACCGTCAGCGAAGGCGCGGTGTACCGTTGCGTCGGGCGCCTGGCCTGCGGTGCGCAACTCAAGCAGGCAATCATTCATTTCGTCTCGCGCCGGGCCATGGACATCGACGGCCTGGGCGACAAGACCATCGAGCAACTGGTGGATGAACAGCTCATTGGTTCGCCGGCCGATCTCTACAAACTCAAATATGAACAGATCATCGACCTGGAAGGCTTTGCCGATATCTCCAGCAAGAAGCTGATCAGCGCCATCGAAAACAGCAAGACCCCGACCCTGGCACGCTTTATCTACGCCTTGGGCATTCCCGATGTGGGCGAGGAGACGGCCAAGGTCCTGGCGCGCTCGCTGGCGTCCCTGGAGCGCGTTCAAAAGGCGTTGCCAGAGGTGCTGACGTACTTGCCGGATGTTGGGCTGGAAGTGGCCCATGAGATCCATAGCTTCTTTGAAGACGGGCACAACCAGCAGGTGATTGGCGCGCTGTTGTCGCCAGACGAATGCGGCCTGCAATTGCAGGAGCAGGGCGAACTCAGCGCGGAATTCGCCGCCAGCACCACCTTGGGCGGTTTGCTCGACAAGCTGCACGTGCCGTCGGTGGGGCCAGGTGCTGCGCAGAAACTCGCGGACAAGTTCGGTTCGCTGGAAGGCGTCATCAAGGCTGACTGGCTCGATATGCGCCAGGCGCTGCCCGAGAAGCAAGCCAAGGCTGTGCGGGACTTTTTCGATAATGCCGACAACGCCAGCCATGCCTTGGCCATCGAGCAGCAGCTCAAGGACTTTGGTATGCATTGGCAGAGCGAGAAAAAGGTCGTTGAAGGCTTGCCCGAAGCCGGGCACACCTGGGTACTCACGGGCTCCCTGGAGCTGATGAGCCGCGATGTGGCCAAGGACAAGCTCGAAAGCCTGGGGGCCAAGGTGGCCGGTTCCGTTTCGGCGAAAACCCACTGTGTGGTGGCGGGACCGGGCGCTGGCTCGAAACTGGCCAAGGCCAATGAGCTGGGCCTGAAAGTACTGGACGAAGAGGCCTTCGTCGCCTTCCTGGCCAAGCACAACATCACCGTCTGATTGATCGTCCCCACGCTCCGCGTGGGAACGCATCCTGTGACACTCCGCGTCACGGCCTTCGCGCAGACGCAGAGCGTCCAAGGCGGCATTCCCACGCGGAGCGTGGGAACGATCTCTCAACACTGTAGGAGCGAGCTTGCTCGCGAAGAACCGGAGGACGCCGCTGTGAACCAGGCAGCCCGCGTTATCGTTGATGATCTTCGCGAGCAAGCTCGCTCCTACAGGGAGCAGTTGAACGATCCCGAGCGAGAAATGATCTAGTCTCTGTCACCCAGGGAGAGATCGCCATGTTCCGCTACTTCGAGCAACTCAGCACGCGCATCGCCGCTCCGTTCATGGCCGAAACCTCGCGCAACAGCAAGGTGTGGCAATGCCGGTGTGGCCAGTCGCTGTTTTTTCGCAACAGCCAGTGCCTGGCCTGCCAGGCGGCATTGGGTTACCAGCCGCAGCAAAGCCGCCTGTCGTCCTTGCAACCTGGGCCGGCGGTCGGTACTTGGCTGGCGGACGATAATCTCGATGCCGGCGCATTCCGGCGCTGTGCAAACCTCGATTCACCCGCCGCCTGCAACTGGCTGATTCCTGCCCACAGCACCGCGCCGTTGTGCGTGGCCTGTAGCCTGAACCGCACCATTCCTGATCTCTCGGTTCCGGAAAACCCCGAACGCTGGCGCAAGGTTGAAACCGCCAAGCGCCGCTTGGTGGCGCAACTGATCAGTCTAGGCCTGCAAGTGGTGCCCAAAAGCGTTGACGAAGAGGCTGGCCTGGCCTTCGACTTCATCGGTATCGACCTGGAAGGCAACGCGCCCACCACCGGCCACGCCAATGGGCTGATCACCCTGGACATCAAGGAAGCCGACGACGCCCACCGCGAAAAAGTCCGTGTACAGATGCGCGAGCCATACCGGACCTTGCTTGGCCATTTTCGCCATGAAGTCGGCCATTACTACTGGGATCGCCTGATCGCCAACAGTCACTGGCTCACACCTTTTCGCAACCTGTTCGGTGACGAACGCGCCAGTTATGCCGAGGCCCTCGACCGGCACTACCAGAACGGCCCGCGCCCGGACTGGCAACTCACCTGCGTGAGCGCCTACGCCACCATGCACCCCTGGGAAGACTGGGCCGAAACCTGGGCTCACTACCTGCACATGATGGACGCCGTGGACACGGCCCTGGGCTTTGGTATGAGCGCCCGCGAGATGGACCTGGATTACCAGCCATTCCCCCTGACCACGCTCTACGACCCTCAACACCCTGGCGGCCCGGCATTCCTCTGCTTCGTCAATGCCTGGATCGAACTGGCCGGCATGCTCAACGAACTGTCCCGCGCCATGGGCCAGCCGGATTTCTACCCCTTCGTGCTGCCGCCCGCGGTGATTGCCAAGCTGCACTTTATTCACCTGGTCATCCAGGAAGAGGGCGGCAGGGCCGATGGGGTTATGGCAAGTGCTTGAGCCTTCTCATTTTTTAATCCGGAACCAACGGTTGTAACTTCCGATGAGATGGGTACAATGGCGCGGCTTGCCGAGAGGCAGCGTCGTTATGGTGACCCCATCGGTCCCCCCGCAACGATTACCCGTGAACCTGGTCAGAGCCGGAAGGCAGCAGCCACAGCGGGAACATTGTGTGCCGGGGTGTGGCTGGTGGGGTTGCCTCCATAACGCTCCCTTCTGCAGTCCCTTCTAAAACTCAAGTTATTTTCAGCCAGTCATCTGTGATGCTTCTTGCACAGTGCATGACGGTCATTTCGCGTCTAGTGGCATACTCCCAAGCGTCTCTTTCCCTGGCTACGAGGCTCTATGCACTCGGAACATTTCGACTTATCCAGCCCCGTATTCTTGCCGATCACCGAGCACACCTGTGCGGGTTTGTTGGGCGGCGAGGGTATCGATGCGCTTGTAGCCCTGAGTGAGCCCGAATTGGCGGCGGTGTTGGTGATCCAGAACCTGGCGCAGGTGCCGGAAAGCGAGCTGAGCGCCAATGGTGCTGAAAAAGTGTTGGCCAAACTGGTTGACTGGGCAGTCGATGCCAGCCATTCGGCCAGTGTGTCCCTGCTCTCTGAAGCGCAGCGGCTGTTCGATCAGAGGAAGCTGTATTTCGGCCTCAATGTGGTCAAAAGCCTGAAGCTGCGCTTTCTGCTGGAGGAGGAAGTACAGGCTCGGGACTATCTGTTGCCCAGTGGCAAATGGGACGTCGAGTATAAAGTCCGCCACCTCAAGGCCAATGATCCGTTCAGCCAGCAGGTAATCACGCCCAGGCATCGCGAGCGCTGGTTGAGCGCCGAGCAAGACAAGCTGCTCAGAACCTTCCGCGCCAACCTGAACGAAGACCTGCATGTTCAAGGCTATGCAGGCATTGGCAAGAGTCACCTGCTGGTGGCCTTGCTGGAGCACCTGCGCCCGGAAAAGACCTTACTGTTGGCACGCACCCCGGCAAAACTCGAAACCCTGCGTGCGCGCATGGTGGGAGCGCGGGAGCGTAAGGCCGGGCATACCTTCCAGGACTTCGCCCATGCTCTATTGCATGGCCCGAGGCCAAAGCCGCTGAATACGCCGGTGAGGGTGCCGACCAAGCAGGCGCTCGCTCAAGAACTGAATATCTTTGGTTTCCGCCGCCTGGAAGGGCAAGCGGTGGTGGAGGTGTGCCTCAAGGTGCTTGAGGCCTACTGCCGCTCCTGGGAGTACAGCTTGTCGGCCCAGCATTTGCCGCATTTCAAGCAACCGCTCGCCGGCGTCGATGCCAGGGCGCTGCTCGAATATGCCAGCCGGTTATGGGGCTACCTAGAGGCTAACCCGGCCTGGGGCCGGCATACCGGGTTTGAAGCCTTGTTGATGATCAAGCGCGCCAGCCTTGCAGGCTGCGTGGTGCCCGAGCGCTATACCCACGTGCTCATCGATGAGAGCCAGGACATCCCGGCGCCGCTGTTGCAAATCATCGAGCGCGGGCGCCAGGTGCTGATCACTTTGGGGGATGAATATCAGCAGGCCAGTGGCGGCGTGGTCAAGCGTGCCCGTGAGGTTCGCCATACCGACGTGTGCTACTCCGTGCGTTCCGGGCGCAATGTCGAGCGCCTGGTCAACCCGTTGATCAGCTTGCACTCGGAAAAAAGCAAATCGCTTTTCGAGGGCGCGCGCGATGCCGATGTCGGCATTGAGTTTTATCCGCAGGGTTTCGTGCCCCCGCAAGGTTGCGTGGTGTTGACCGCTTCCCATTGGGACACCATGCAGTGGGCGATCCAGTTGAGCCACGCCCGCTGTGCGTTCGGCCTCGCGAGCAAAGAGGCCCAGCAGTCGCTCAAGCATTTCATGGACACGGTTATCGCGTTGTTCAAACCCGATTTCTATAGCAATGAGTTCAATGACCTCGGCCCCCATGCGTTTTTCAGCGACATGGCCGATTGGCAGCAGGTGCGCGAAGCCTGCCAGTTCGATGAGGCGTTTCTGTGGGTCGAGGCCGAGCTGGAAAAAGGCTTTAACGTGGCGGATGTCACGCGTTTGAACAGGTTGATTGGCCATCCGGACGAGCGCGTCCTGTTGATGCTGGCGCAGGATGCGGGCGGCATGGAGTTCGACCGGGTACTGCTCACCCCGGAATTGTTGACCAATGTGAAGTTCCAGGACGCTTACGCGTTCGATCAACGACTCTGTGCGGTGTATATCGCGATTTCACGGGCCAGGGTGCAGTTGTACCTGCCCTACGATGTGGTCGAGTGGCTCGACTATCACAAGTATCAAAAGACCCGTGAATCCCACGGTTACTGACGGATTTAATCCGGCTGTTTCACAACTTTCATAACGTCCTCTGGACAATCCGCAGACCGCCTTGTTAGCTTGCGCCGGCCACTTGTTTCAGAATATGACAAGGGCTTGGATTTGATATTGAAGTGCTATCACTTCTTTCACTCACAAGGATGTCTGTCATGAAAAGCCTGCAAGGGTTGCCTCGTCTTATCAGCGCGTCGGTAGGGACGCCCGGCAAAGCCCGCAACTTGCCCGCCGATGTTCAGTGCATCCAGTATTTATTCAATTTGATCATTCCCAAGATGGGGTTTGCCTTGCTGGAAAACGGCAAGTGCGACGGCCAGTTGGTGCAATGCATCAGCCAGTATCAGTTTCGCCATCTCAAGTACGCCCATCCCGATGGCGTGATCGACCCCACCGGGCGGACGTTCAACAGTCTGATCGAAGAGGCGCTGAAGGTACCGGTGCGGGCTTTTCCCAATACGCGCATTCCGACGTTTCTCAACATTTTCGGCAATAACAACGTCGATGCGGTACAGGCCACGGTCAATGTGTACCTGGACCGCGTGCGTGCGGTGATCGAGGCCGAGCGGCGTAACCGGCAGTTGATGATGCAGTCCACCTGCGATGGCGGGACGACATTGAGCGACACGGATTTCCAGAACGCCGCCAAGCAATTGGGCAACGGCATTTCGGTGAATGTGGTCAAGGCGTTCGCCACGGTGGAGTCGGGCGGGAAGGTGGGGTTCGGGCCCGCCAAGTTGCCGATCATCGCTTTTGAAGGGCACCACTTTCGCAAGTACACCAAGCACATCTACGACCAGTCGCAGCCGTTGCTGTCGTATATCTACAAGAAAAAAGCCGGCCCGCAATGGCAGACGAACAATAAGGATCAGGTCAAGGCCTGGGAGACCATGGCCACTGCCTTTGCGCTGGACCAGGAAGCCGCCTTGATGTCGGCCTCCTGGGGCATGTTTCAAATCATGGGGTTCAATTTTGCTGCGTGCGGATTCAAGACGGTGTTTGAGTTCGTGGCGTCATTAAAGATCAATGCCGGTAACCAACTCAAAGCCTATCTCAGCCTTTGCAGCCACAACTCGGCATTATTGAGTGCCATGAAAAACAAGGATTTTACCGCCATGGCCCGAAACTATAACGGCGATGATTACGGCAACTATGACGTCCTGATGAAACAAGCCTACGAAGCCTTTGAAGGGAAGAAATAAGATGATTCGTTATCTGGCGATGGGAGTGTTGTCGTGGTGCGCCGTGGCGCCTGCGTTGGCCGGCTCGGCGGCGTTGCATTCAGGCAAATATGAAGGGCTGATGCTGGCGGTGACGCCGGGGCATCAGGTGGAGGGTTTCTACCAGGAGTCGATGGGCGAGGGTGTGGCCCGTGGTTGCACGTTCTACTTGCAAGGCAAACCCGAAGCGCTCACCACCTGGCTGGACGCTGCCTACCCAGGCAGTGTGGCAGCGGCGTCCGACGGGGTGACCCTGACCGTGGCGCAGGGCCGTCAACACCCCGGCTGCATCAATGTGCTGATGCCGGAAATCGCCACCGGCCTGGAGCTGAGCCAGACGGCCAGCAAACAATGGATAGGCTTGGTGACGGTGTCTGCCGACAAGGCTTACTTGCTGAAAACGCCGGGCGCCAAAGCGGCAAAGCGGCCCTACATCGTCAAGCATGACGTGGTGGGCGTACTGGCGTTCAAGGACGGTTGGGCGCAGGTGGAGTTCATCAACGCTGACGACCGTTCGTTCACGGGCTGGATCAGCCAGGGCCAGTACGCACGGTTGGCTGCGCCGAAGCCCTGAATTGTAGGAGCGAGCTTGCTCGCGAAAAACGTCAACGATAACGCGTGCCTCCTGAATAAACGCGGCGCTTGTGAGTTTTTCGCGAGCAAGCTCGCTCCTACTTGGTATCAGGGCGATTTTCGTCGCACATTTAGGACTGTGTCAGCCAAAGGTCTCGCGCAGTAGCCCGGCAAACGCATCTCGCGCCAGGTGCCGCTGGGTGTCCGTGTGCCAGAACAACAGGTTGTCCACGGGCGCCAGTGCTTCAAAGCGATACGATGCCAGCTGATTGGCCTGTTCATAGCGCGCCAGGATCCCCTCGGGCGCCAACGCCACGCCAATCCCCGCGCTCACGCATCCGATGATCGTGCCCCAACTGGCGTAGCTGGCGATTGCTGGCTTGATGTCATGGGGCTTGAGCCAGTTTTCCAGGGCGGCGCGATAAGGGCAGCCCGGCGGCCACACCAGCAGGGTTCGGCCGGCCAGGTCCTCGGCACTGTTGATAGGTGCGCTGCACGCGCTGGCGATCAGCACCAGGCGCTCGCTGTAGACCACGCTCTGTTCCAGCTTCGTGCGTTTGCCGCCGGCAGCCACCAGCGCCACATCCAGGCGGTGGTGCTGCAGGTCGTCCAGCAGTTGCGCCCAGGCACCGGTGACCAGTTCCAGGCTGACATCGGGATAACGCCGGTGGTATTCCGCCAGTAGCGGCGGCAAGCGCCCGCTGGCGCTGGATTCCACCGCACCGATGCGCAAGGTGCCACGGGGAATGGCGCTGGCATCCACGGCGCGTTTGGATTCATCCACCAAGGCCAGGATACGTTCGCAGTAATCCAGGAAGATCTCTCCCGCGGCGCTGATCGCCAGCCCTCGGCCAGCACGGATAAACAGCGGTGTGCCCAACTCGCTTTCCAGCTGCTTGATGCGCGTGGTGATATTGGACGGCACGCAGTGCAATTGCAGCGCAGCCTGGGCCACGCTGCCGGTTTGCGCCACGGCTCGCACCATTTTCAGTTGGGCCAGTTCCATTGCTCAGTTCCAATGATTTCAGAAGTCAGAAACGCTTAATTGTCCTATGCCTTGCCTGGGCCAAGACTGGCAGCATTCCTTTTGCGTGGATGCTGTCGATGAATACTCCGTCACCTCTGAAGCTTACGCTAGTCATTGCCAGCGTCATCCTCTGTTGGGCGTATTCCCCCATCGGCGTGCACATGGGGCTGCACAGTTACAGCCCCGGCCAATTGGCGCTGCTGCGGTTTTTGATCGCGTCGGTATTCATGGGCGGCGTGGCCTCGGTGGTGGGAATTGGACGGCCACCATTGCGCGACCTGCCGTGGTTGTTGGTGCTGGGCTTTTTCGGGGTGTTCCTGCACCACACCAGTCTCAATCATGGGCAGCAATGGGTGACGGCGGCTGCGTCGAGTGTGTTGGCACAGTCGGCGCCGTTGTTCAGTGTGTTGATTGCGTTTTTGTGCTTGAAGGAGCAGGTCAGCGCCTGGCGCTGGGGCTGCGTGCTGTTGGGGTTGGCCGGCGTAGTGGTGGTGATCTGGGGCGACCGGGGCATAGGCGATATCAACCCACGGGGTTTGCTGATCTTGTTGGCGGCCTGCTCATGGAGTGTGTACTTCGCCATTCAGCGACATTACGCCCATCGCTACAGCCCGTTGACGATGGCGTGCTACATGGTGTGGTCCGGCACCCTGATGCTGTGCGTGAACCTGCCGGGCCTGCCCGTCGCCATCGTGCAGGCACCGATGGTGGAGAATCTTGCCGTGCTGGTGCTGGGCATTTTTCCCAGTGCCTTGGCCTATCTGGCCTGGGGTTACGTGTTGAAGCACGTCGAGGTCAGTCGTGCGTCGGTGGCGATGTACCTGATTCCACCGGTTGCCATGCTGATGGCCGCCACGCTGCTTGGCGAACACGTCACCCTGCAGGTGATGCTGGGCGCGGTGATCGTGCTGGCAAGTGTCGCCGCTATCAGTCTGGAAGGGAATTGGCGCCCCAAGGTGCCAGCAAAACGCCCGCAGGTACCCTCCGGGAGGCCAATCGAACAAGCTTCGTCAGATTAGACGAGCGTGCCGGATGCAATTTCCCCCTTGCTCCGCTAGCATTACCGGCTTCTGCTTCCCAGTTGCGACGGTTTTCGATGAGTTATCAGGTTCTTGCACGTAAATGGCGCCCGCGCTCGTTCCGCGAAATGGTCGGCCAGACCCATGTGCTCAAGGCTCTGATCAATGCCTTGGACAGCCAACGGCTGCACCATGCCTACCTGTTCACCGGTACGCGTGGGGTGGGCAAGACCACGATTGCGCGCATCATCGCCAAGTGCCTGAATTGTGAGACCGGTATTACCTCGACGCCGTGTGGCACCTGTTCGGTGTGCCGTGAGATCGACGAGGGGCGTTTCGTCGACCTGATCGAGATCGATGCCGCGAGCCGAACCAAGGTCGAAGACACCCGCGAGCTGCTGGACAACGTGCAGTACGCGCCGAGCCGTGGCCGCTTCAAGGTCTACCTGATCGACGAAGTGCACATGCTGTCCAGCCACTCCTTCAACGCCTTGTTGAAAACCCTGGAAGAGCCGCCGCCCTACGTCAAGTTCATCCTGGCCACCACCGACCCGCAGAAACTTCCGGCAACGATTTTGTCGCGGTGCCTGCAGTTCTCCCTGAAAAACATGACCCCCGAGCGTGTGGTCGAGCATTTGACCCATGTGCTGGGCGTCGAGAACGTACCGTTCGAAGACGACGCGCTGTGGTTGCTGGGCCGCGCCGCTGATGGTTCGATGCGCGATGCCATGAGCCTCACCGACCAGGCCATCGCGTTTGGTGAAGGCAAGGTCATGGCCGCCGACGTGCGCGCCATGCTCGGTACCCTGGACCACGGCCAGGTGTTCGACGTGCTCCACGCGCTGATCGAAGGAGACGCCAAGGCGTTGCTCGAAGCGGTGCGCCACCTGTCGGAGCAAGGCCCGGACTGGAATGGCGTGCTTTCGGAAATCCTCAACGTATTGCATCGCGTCGCCATCGCCCAGGCCCTGCCGGAAGGCGTGGACAACGGCCATGGCGACCGAGATCGCGTATTGGCCCTGGCCCAGGCCTTGCCGGCCGAAGACGTACAGTTCTACTACCAGATGGGCCTCATCGGTCGCCGCGACCTGCCCCTGGCACCCGACCCTCGGGGTGGCTTTGAAATGGTGCTGCTGCGCATGCTGGCATTCCGGCCGGCAGATTCGGCAGACGCACCGAGACAGCCGCTAAAGCCAGTGGGGATCAGCCAGGCCACAGTTGATTCCGCCAAACCAGTGGCTGGCGCGGCCGTTGTCGCGCCAGTAGTTACTGCGCCTGCGGTTGCTGTGCCTGAGCCGGTTGCGCCGGCACCTGAGCCCGAACCTGCGCCGGTTGCCGTCGCACCGGTGGTCGAGCCCGAGCCGGTCATCGAGCCCGAGCCCGTGGTCGACTTGCCTTGGAATGACCCGGTCGAAGCGCAAGTAGAGCCCGAGCAACAGCCCGCCGTGGAGCCCGTGCTGGAAACCACCGGCGAGCAACCCGAGCTGACGCCGATGCCTGCGCCGACTCCGGACAGCGTGGTGCCGGATGCCCCTGAGTGGGTATCGGCCCCCGTTCCTGAACCGACGGTCGCCCAGGTCGACGCGGCCACTCCCGGCATTGACCTGGACGACGAACCGCCGCTGGATGAAGACTACATCGAGCCGGACATGGATTCGGCCTACAGCTACCTGGATGATTTGGCCAGTGAGCACACCGCGGAACCTGCGCCCGAGCCCGAGGCAGAACCTGCCGCGGCCCCGGCTACCGGCCTGGCCCTGCAATGGCTGGAATTGTTTCCGAAATTGCCGATCTCCGGCATGACCGGCAGTATCGCCGCCAACTGCACCCTGATTTCCATCGAAGGCGACCACTGGCTGCTGCACCTGGACCCGGCCCATAGCGCCTTGTTCAACGCCACCCAGCAGCGCCGGCTCAACGATGCGCTCAACCAGTACCATGGGCGCACGCTGACCATCGCCATCGAGCTGATCAAGCCCGAGCAGGAAACCCCGGCCCAGGCAGCGACCCGTCGGCGCCTTAACCGCCAGCGCGAGGCCGAGGACTCGATCCACGCAGATCCGCTTATCCAACAAATGATGCAACAGTTCGGTGCGGTCGTCCGCCACGATACTATTGAACCTGTCGAAGCCCCGGTGCCCCAAGCGTCATGACACCGGGCTACTCATTGATCCACGTACTTTTGAGGTGATTCCCATGATGAAAGGTGGCATGGCCGGCCTGATGAAGCAGGCGCAGCAGATGCAGGAAAAAATGGCCAAGATGCAGGAAGAGCTGGCCAACGCCGAAGTCACCGGTAAAGCCGGTGGCGATATGGTCAGCGTGGTGATGACCGGTCGTCACGACATCAAGCGTGTCAGCATCGATCCAAGCGTATTGCCAGGCGTGGGTGAAGATGACCTGGAAATGCTCGAAGCGCTGTTCGCCGCAGCCGTCAACGACGCTGTGCGCAAGATCGAAGCCAACAGCCAGGACAAAATGTCCGGCGTGACCGCTGGCATGCAACTGCCACCGGGCATGAAACTGCCGTTCTGATACACGCTTTAGCTAGACTCAAATGCCAGGCATCGCGCCTGGCATTTTTTTTGGCCGGTCGAAACATCGAACCCCAGGCCTTCACCGATGGTCTGCACCCTATACCGTTGAAACCACTCACCGATAAAGGAGCCCCGCTGATGCCTCAAGAAATGACGCTCAACCAACGCATCGTTCTGGTCTCACGCCCTCAAGGCGCACCCACGCCGGAAAACTTTCGCCTGGAACGTGTGAGCCTGCCGGACCTGGCAGACGGTCAGGTGTTGCTCAAGACCCTGTACCTGTCCCTGGACCCTTACATGCGTGGACGCATGAGTGACGCGCCGTCCTACGCCGCGCCCGTGGAAATCGGCGAGGTGATGACCGGTGGGGCTGTCAGCCGTGTCGAGCAATCGCGCAACCCGAAATTCGAAGTGGGCGACCTGGTGGTCGGCGCCACCGGCTGGCAAAGCCACTGCATTTGCGAAGGCCATAACCTGATCCCGCTGCCCAAGGGGTTGCCGAGTCCGTCGATGGCCTTGGGCGTACTGGGTATGCCGGGCATGACGGCCTACATGGGCTTGATGGATATCGGCCAGCCCAAGGCCGGGGAAACCCTGGTGGTGGCGGCTGCGTCTGGCGCGGTGGGGTCGGTGGTGGGCCAAGTGGCCAAGCTCAAGGGCTTGCGCGTGGTGGGCATTGCCGGTGGCGCAGACAAGTGCCGCTACGTGGTGGATGAGTTGGGCTTTGACGCCTGTATCGACCACAAGAGCGAAGATTTTGCCCATGAGCTGGCCCTGGCCTGTTTCAAAGGCGTGGACATTTATTTCGAAAACGTCGGCGGTAAAGTCTTCGATGCCGTGCTGCCTTTGCTCAACCCCAAAGCGCGCGTGCCGCTGTGCGGGTTGATTGCCGGCTATAACGCCCATGAAGCGCCCAGCGGCCCTGACCGTTTGCCGGCCCTGCAACGCACCTTGCTGACCAAGCGGGTGCGCATCCAGGGCTTTATCGTGTTCGATGACTACGGCGACCGCCAGCCGGAGTTCCTCAGTGCCATGGCGCCTTGGGTGCGCGAGGGCAAGATCAAGTTCCGCGAGGACGTGGTCGACGGCCTGGAGCAGGCGCCCGAAGCCTTTATCGGCCTGCTCGAAGGGCGCAACTTCGGCAAGTTGGTGGTGCGCGTCGCGCAGGATTGAGTATTTGACGCTAATCCGGGGCGCGGGTATAAACCGCGTCTCGTTGTTTTGTCGGACCCTTCGCCCATGAGCTTCAGCCCCCTGATTCGCCAACTGATCGACGCCTTGCGCACCTTGCCCGGCGTTGGCCAGAAAACTGCCCAGCGCATGGCGCTGCAACTGCTGGAGCGTGACCGCAGCGGCGGCACCCGCCTGGCCCAGGCCCTGAGCCAGGCCATGGAGGGCGTGGGCCACTGCCGCCAGTGCCGAACCCTCACCGAAGAAGAACTCTGCCCGCAATGCGCCGACCCACGTCGCGACGACACGTTGCTGTGCGTGGTGGAAGGGCCGATGGATGTGTACGCCGTGGAGCAAACCGGTTACCGCGGGCGTTACTTTGTGCTCAAGGGCCACCTGTCGCCGCTCGACGGTTTGGGGCCGGAAGCCATCGGTATTCCACAACTGGTGGCGCGAATCGAAGAGCAGGGCACCTTTACCGAAGTGATCCTGGCAACCAACCCGACGGTGGAAGGTGAAGCCACCGCGCACTACATCGCCCAGTTGCTGACCAATAAAGGTTTGATTACTTCACGGATCGCCCATGGCGTACCGTTGGGGGGCGAGCTGGAATTGGTGGACGGCGGCACCCTGGCGCACTCGTTCGCAGGCCGCAAACCCATCGCCCTCTAAAAGCCACTGCAATCTGGAGCTTCCTAACCCTGTAGGAGCGAGCTTGCTCGCGAAAAACTAATAGGCGCCGCGTTCACTCAGGAAGCACGCGTTATCGTTGACGTTTTTCGCGAGCAAGCTCGCTCCTACAGGATTAGCGCAGACACAGTCCCTGTGTATGACTTGATAACCAAGCAAGCGCTTGGTAAGTTCGCTCCATCTCGCCATGGAGCTTGCCGATGTCTGCCTATCAGGAATACTTCGATCCCAGCCACCAATTGGTCCGCGACAGCGTGCGCCGCTTCGTCGAGCGCGAGATGCTGCCGGGCATCGAGCACTGGGAGGAAGCTGAGAGCTTTCCCCGTGAGCTTTACCTCAAGGCCGGTGCGGCGGGCATTCTGGGCATCGGCTACCCCGAGGCGCTGGGTGGCAGCCACGAAGGCGATCTGTTCGCCAAGGTCGCCGCCAGCGAAGAGCTGATGCGCTGCGGCTCCGGCGGCGTGGTGGCAGGGCTCGGCTCCCTGGATATCGGCCTGCCGCCCATCGTCAAATGGGCCCGGCCCGACGTGCGTGAGCGCATAGCGCCTCTGGTGCTCGCCGGCGAGAAGATCATCGCCCTGGCGGTCACCGAGCCCAGCGGCGGCTCGGATGTAGCCAACCTGCAAACCCGCGCCGTACGTGAAGGCGAGCATTACCGCGTGAGCGGTGCCAAGACCTTTATCACCAGCGGCATTCGCGCTGATTTCTACACCGTGGCCGTGCGCACGGGTGGGCCGGGCTTTGGTGGCATCAGCCTGCTGCTGATTGAAAAAGACACGCCCGGTTTTACCGTCGGCCAGCCACTGAAGAAGATGGGCTGGTGGGCGTCGGACACCGCCGAGTTATTCTTCGATGACTGCCGCGTGCCTGTGGGCAATCTCGTCGGTGTCGAGAACATGGGCTTTGCCTGCATCATGGGCAACTTCCAGAGCGAGCGCCTGGCCTTGGCCCTCATGGCCAACATGACCGCGCAACTGGCCTTGGAGGAAAGCCTCCAGTGGGCCGCCCAGCGCGAAGCATTCGGCAAACCCATCGGCAAATTCCAGGTGCTCAAGCATCGCCTGGCGGAAATGGCTACCGCCGTGGAGGTTTCCCGCGAGTTCACCTATCGCCAGGCCGCGAAGATGGCCGCCGGCAAGAGCGTAATCAAAGAGATTTCCATGGCCAAGAATCTGGCCACCGATACCGCTGATCGGGTGACGTATGACGCGGTGCAGATATTGGGCGGGCAGGGATATATGCGTGGCAGTCTGGTGGAGCGGCTGTATCGCGATAACCGGATTTTGTCGATTGGTGGCGGGACGCGCGAAGTGATGAATGAAATCATCAGTAAGCAGATGGGGTTGTAAGCCGGGGTGTTCTTTCGGCCTCATCGCGGGCAAGCCCGGCTCCCACAGGAGAATGCATTCCACGGTGGGAGCCGGGCTTGCCCGCGAAAGCGTCAGTACTGACGACGCTTATCTCTCGGTCAGCCCGAACTGCGTCAGGCAATACGTCGGAATCCCCATGTCTGCCAACCGCTGCGAGCCACCCAGCTCCGGCAAATCAATAATCGCCGCGGCTTCAAAGATCTTTGCCCCCATGCGCCGCACCAGGTTCGCTGCAGCAATCAGGGTGCCGCCGGTGGCGATCAGGTCATCGAACATCAGCACCGAATCGCCTTCGCACAGGCTGTCGGCGTGCACTTCCAGGAAGGCTTCGCCGTACTCGGTCTGGTAACCCTCGGCCAGCACGTCCGCCGGCAGCTTGCCTTGCTTGCGGAACAGGATGAGCGGCTTGTTGAGTTGGTAGGCGATGATCGAGCCGATCAGGAAGCCACGGGCATCCATTGCACCGATATGGGTGAAATCGGCTTCGACATAGCGTTGGGCAAAGCTGTCGGCCACCAGGCGCAGGGCGCGGGGCGATTGAAACAGCGGCGTGATGTCACGAAAGATCACACCCGGCTTGGGGAAGTCGATAACGGGGCGAATCAGGGATTTGATGTCGAACGAATCAAAAGTCATCGTCGAGGAGTCCAGAGCGGAAAACGGACTCGAAGTATACCTGCGGCCTCGCCGATTGGCGCGGCCGCAGCCTGGATCAGACCTCCAGCGAACCGCCAGCCAATGCACACAGCTGGATCGGGTCGAGGATATGCACTTCTTTACCCTCGGCGGCAATCAACTGGTTCTGCTGGAAACGGGTAAACACGCGGGACACGGTCTCCACTGCCAGGCCCAGGTAATTACCGATCTCATTGCGCGACATGCTCAGGCGGAACTGGTTGGCCGAGAACCCACGGGCGCGAAAGCGCGCCGACAGGTTGACCAGGAACGTGGCGATACGCTCGTCGGCGGTTTTCTTCGACAGCAGCAGCATCATTTGCTGGTCGTCACGAATCTCGCGGCTCATCACGCGCATCAACTGGCGGCGCAATTGCGGCAGTTGCAGGGCCAGTTCATCCAGGCGCTCGAAAGGAATTTCGCACACCGACGTGGTTTCCAGGGCCTGGGCCGACACCGGATGAATCTCGGTGTCCATCCCCGACAGCCCGACCAACTCGCTTGGCAGGTGGAAACCGGTGATTTGCTCTTCGCCGCCGTCGCTGAGGCTGAAGGTCTTCAACGCGCCCGAGCGTACTGCATAGACGGAATCAAACTTGTCGCCCTGGCGAAACAGAAACTCGCCTTTTTTCAGTGGGCGGCCGCGTTTGACGATGTCGTCCAGCGCATCCATGTCTTCCAGATTCAACGAAAGTGGCAGGCAGAGGGGGGCCAGGCTGCAATCCTTGCAATGGGCCTGGCTGTGAGCGCGCAGTTTGACTGGCTCGGACATTTCTTAAATCCTTGTGGGAAAACACACATAAGACGTAAGGGTAACGCACTGGGGGGCAGCGAGGCCAGCGTGTACAGAAAACCTGCACAGGTATAAAGATTTGTTGCTTGAGGTCGATACAAAGAGCACATCTCTTAGACGGAGCTCGGATCATGTCTGTTATAGCGGCCTACAACCCGGCTATTCGCATCCCTGTTGTGCCTGACGCGAAGCCGGTTACTGCGCTCAAGGACGAAGGTCCCACCCTTGAAAAATCTTCTGAAACCAAGGTCGTGGAAGGTGTGACAGTGACTATTTCCGCTGCGGCATTCAAAGCGGCAGGCGTGGAGCAGCGCAGCAATGCGGACATCGATGACAGTGGCCTGGAAGACAACGTCAAACAGGTACTGAAAATGATCCGCCAACTGAAGCAACAGATCGCCGAAAAACAGGCCGAACTGGCGGCGGTGGCCGCGGACAGTAATCTTTCCCCTGAAGAGGCGCGTGCCAAGGCGAGCGCGCTGCAGACCGAGATCGGTTCGCTGCAGGCTGGCCTGATGTCGGCTCAGACGTCGCTGGCCAAGGCGATGAAAGGCATGAGTGCCGAGGATTCGATGAAAGCTGCCTCCCTGGCGATGTAATCAAATCACCCGCGAAAACCGTTGCCTGTTCTGGTGCTCCAGGTAGGCATCGAACACCATGCACACCGAGCGCACCAACAAGCGCCCGGCCGGCAGCACGCGAATGCCCTGGGCGTCCAGTTCGATCAAGCCATCATCGGCCATTGTCTGCAATTGCGGCCATAACTCGGCAAAATAGTCGCGAAAATCGATGTTGTACGCCTGTTCGATTCCCTCGAATGCCAGGCTGAAATTGCAGATCAACTGCTGGATCACGTCCCGTCGCAACCGGTCGTCCGTAGTGCAGACCAGGCCGCGGCTCGTCGCCAGTTGCGCGCCCGCCAAGGCATTCTGGTACTGGTTCAGGTCACTGCTGTTCTGGCAATACAGGTCGCCGATCTGGCTGATCGCCGACACCCCCAGCCCAATCAGGTCGCAGTGCCCGTGGGTGGTGTAACCCTGGAAGTTGCGCTGCAGCTTGCCTTCTTCCTGGGCCACCGCCAGTTCGTCGTCCGGCAGCGCAAAGTGGTCCATGCCTATGTAGCGGTAACCGGCCTGGGTCAGTTGTTCGATGGTGGTTTGCAGCATCAGCAGTTTTTCTGCCGGCGAGGGCAGGTCGTCGGTGTTGATCCGCCGCTGGGGCATGAAGCGTTCCGGCAGGTGCGCGTAGTTGAATACCGACAGGCGGTCAGGCTGCAAGCGGATAACTTCCTCCACGGTGCGCGCAAAGTTCAACGGCGACTGCTTGGGAAGGCCGTAGATCAGGTCGATATTGATCGAGCGAAATTGCAAGGTGCGCGCTGCATCGATCACGGCGCGGGTTTCCTCCAGGCTTTGCAGGCGGTTGACCGCCCGTTGCACCTCGGGGTCGAGGTCTTGCAGGCCGATGCTCACGCGGTTGAAGCCCAGTTCGCGTAGCAGGCCCATGGTGGCCCAGTCGGCTTCGCGCGGGTCGATTTCGATGCCGTAGTCGCCCGAGTCATCATCCAGCAAATTGAAATGCTGGCGCAGGCGTGTCATCACCTGGCGCAGTTCATCGTGGCTGAGAAACGTTGGCGTACCGCCGCCGAAATGCAGTTGCTCAACGGGTTGCTGCGGGTCGAGGTGGCAGGCCACCAATTGGATCTCCTGCTCCAGGCGCTGCAGGTAGGCCTGGGCGCGCCCCCGGTCCTTGGTGATCACCTTGTTGCAGGCGCAGTAGTAGCAAATGTTGGCGCAGAAGGGTACATGCACGTACAGCGACAGTGGCCGCACTGCCTTGCGGCTGTCACGCAGGGCGTGGAGCAGGTCGAAGGTGCCGACCTGGCTGTCAAATTGTACGGCGGTGGGGTAGGACGTGTAGCGCGGCCCCGCCAAGTCGTAGCGGTGAATCAGATCTGTGTCCCAACGAATGGCGTCGAGCATGCGGGCGGTCCCCCGGATTGGCTAGTGGGCCGAGTCTAGGGGCAGGGCGGTACAGCCATCTTGATTTGCATCAACGGGGAGCGGCGCTATGCCACAGGGCCTGTTAATGCCCCATTAGCCAGTGCTGATGGGGGCCGGGCAAGGTCCAGAGGCCGAAGATCATCACCAGCACCCCGCCGGCCACCCGCACGCTGCGCTTGCGCAACAACGCCGTCACCCGTTCGGCGGCCAGCCCGGTGGCCAGCAGCACCGGCCAGGTGCCCAGCCCGAACGCCAGCATCAGCAAGGCGCTGTCCAGTGCATTGCCCTGGCTCGCCGCCCATAGCAGGGTGCTGTAGACGAGCCCGCACGGCAACCAGCCCCACAGCGCACCCAGCAACAACGCGCGGGGCAGGCTGGCCACCGGCAGCAAACGGTTGGCCACTGGCTGCAGATGCCGCCACAGGCCGCGCCCCAGGCTTTCGATACGGGTGAGGCCGCTCCACCAGCCGGCCAGGTACAGGCCCATGCACACCAACAGCAGGCCGGCGAGCACACGCATGAACATCGCCGCCGGGCTGTTGGCCACCGCCCAGCCGGCCAGGCCGATCAATAAACCGGCGGTGGCATAGCTGAGGATGCGCCCCAGGTTGTATGCCAGCAGCAGGCGAAAACGGCGGCTGCGTTGTTCCTTGGGAATCGCCAGGGTCAGCGCGCCCATCAACCCACCGCACATGCCCAGGCAGTGGCCACCACCGAGCAGGCCGAGGATCAGCGCCGAGACCAGCAAGGGCATCAGCTCAA
Organism: Pseudomonas sp. Pse35; assembly: GCF_024519715.1. Lineage (NCBI taxonomy): Bacteria > Pseudomonadati > Pseudomonadota > Gammaproteobacteria > Pseudomonadales > Pseudomonadaceae > Pseudomonas > Pseudomonas sp. Pse35. Next base: position 123,093 of record NZ_JALJRP010000012.1, read on the forward strand.
GCATGAGGGGGCTCTTTGGGCGGTTGCTCGGGGTTGTTGGCTTCATCGATGGCGGCCAGGTGGTTCGGGTCCTGGTCATCGAACAGCACGCTATGGGCCGGGCCATCGAGGTCTTCGTACTGGCCGCTGTCCACGGCCCAGAAGAAGATGTAGATGGCCACGCCCACTAACAGCAGTGCTGCCGGAATCATCACATAGAGAGCTGGCATCTGTACTCCATGCCCACGCGGCTCAGGCCGGCAGCGGGCGGGTTGCTGGGGCGGTACCCGGGGCTTGCGCGCTCGGCAGGCGAGTCAGGCGCAACGCGTTGAGTACCACGGTCAACGAACTGAGGGACATGCCGATGGCCGCCCAGATCGGAGTGATCCAACCCAGGGCGGCGAACGGCAGCATAAGGCCATTGTACAACCCGGCCCACAACAGGTTCTCGATGATCACTCGGCGGGTGCGCCGCGCGAGGCTGAAGGCCTGCACCAGCGCATCCAGGCGGTTGGACAACAGCACCGCATCGGCGCTGGTTTTTGCCAGGTCGGTGGCCGAGCCCATCGCCACACTGATATCGGCAGCAGCCAACACCGGCACATCATTGACCCCATCGCCCAGCATCAGCACTTTGCGACCTTCCTTGTGCAGGTTTTGCAGTACCTGCAGCTTGTCGTCAGGGCGCAGGCTGCCGTGGGCCTCGTCGATACCCAGCTCAGAGGCGACACTGGCTACCATCGGCGAACTGTCGCCGGAGAGCAACAGCGTGCGCCAGCCCCGCGCCTTGCATGCGGCCAGCAAGGCGGGGGCGTCGCTGCGCAGACGGTCGTCGAGTACGAACCAGGCCAGCGCCCCGCTGCGGTCGCCCAGCAGCAGCCATTGCCCGGCTTCGTCCGGCGAGGCGGGAATCGCGCAGCCACTGAGTTCACAGACAAAACCCGGCTGGCCGATGCGCAACAGACATTCTCCCACACGACCCTCCAGGCCCAGGCCTTGCGTGCTCAGCACTTCATCGGCGGCCAGCGGCGCACGGCCGAAGGCACGGGCAATCGGGTGTTCGGAGCGGTTCTCCAGGGCGGCGGCAAGGCCCAGGCATTGGTCGCTGTCCAGCGCGCCGAGGGGCCGGATGGCGCGCAACGCCAGGCGCCCTTCGGTGAGGGTGCCGGTCTTGTCGAAAATCACCGTGTCGATCTGGTTCAGGCCCTCCAGCACATGGCCGCGGGTCAGCAGTAACCCGAGACTGTGCAAGGTACCGGTGGCGGCGGTAAGGGCGGTGGGCGTGGCCAGTGACAGGGCGCACGGACAGGTCGCCACCAGCATCGCCAGCACAATCCAGAACGCCCGGATGGGGTCCAGCTCCCACCACAGCAGGCCGATCAGTGCGGCGGCGATCAGCGAGCACAACAAGAACCACTGCGCAGCGCGGTCGGCGATCTGCGCCAGGCGCGGCTTCTCGGCCTGGGCGCGCTCCAGCAGGCGCACGATGGCGGACAGGCGCGTGTCATGCCCCAGGGCGCGTACTTGGACGGTCAGCGCGCCTTCGACATTCAGCGTGCCGGCCGTGACGCTGTCACCCGTGCGCCGAGGTTGCGGCAGGTACTCGCCGGTCAGCAGGGATTCATCAATGCTGGATTGGCCGTCGAGAATCACCCCATCCGCCGGCAGTACTGCGCCGGGATGCACCAGCACACGATCACCCAGTGCCAACTCGCTGAGCAGGATGCGTTCGCTCTGGCCATCATCCTTGAGGCGCAGGCAGGAGGCGGGCAACAGGTTGACCAGTTGGGCGGTGGCTGCGGCAGTACGCTCCCGGGCGCGGCGCTCAAGGTAGCGTCCGGCCAGCAGGAACAGGGCAAACATGCCCACGGCATCGAAATACAACTCGCCTACGCCAGTGATCGCCGTCCAGATGCCGGCCAGGTACGCGCCGCCAATCGCCAGGGACACCGACACGTCCATGGTCAGGTGGCGCGTGCGCAGGTCACGCAGGGCGCCTTTGAAGAAGGGCGCGCAGCTGTAGAACACGATGGGCGTGGTCAGAAACATCGCGACCCAGCGCAGGATGACGAGCAGTTCCGGGCTCAGGTCGATATTGAATTCCGGCCAGGTGGCCATGGTTGCCATCATGGCCTGGAACCACAGCAAGCCGGCGACCCCCAGTTGTCGCAGGGCCAGGCGATTCTCGCTGGCCAATTGTTCGGCGGCGCGGTCGGCCTGGTAAGGGTGGGCGGCGTAACCGATATGGCGCAGCTCGCTGAGCAGTTGGCTCAACGGCAATTGCCCATCGGCCCAGCGCACGTGCAGGCGGTGGTTGGACAGGTTCAATCGCGCTTCGGCCACCGCAGGCAGGCTGCGCAGGTGTTTCTCGATCAACCAGCCGCAGGCGGCGCAACTGATGCCTTCCATCAGCAAGGTGGTTTCGGCCAGGTCGCCTTGATGGCGGACAAAGGGTTTTTGCACATCGGCGCGATCGTACAGCGCCAGCTCGTCCACCAATTGCACGGGCAGCGCCTCGGGGTTGGCCGAGGCTTCGCTGCGGTGTTGGTAATAGCTTTCCAGCCCGCCGGCCACTATCGCCTCGGCCACGGCCTGGCAGCCCGGGCAGCAGAGTTCGCGGCGTTCGCCGAGGATCTGGGCGGTGAACCGGCTTCCGGAGGGGACGGGTAGGGCGCAGTGGTAGCAGGGGGTGGGTTGGGTCATTACTCGGTTCCGCAGATCGTTCCCACGCTTTGCGTGGGAATGTTGCCCGTGACGCTCTGCGTCACAAAGCGGACGCAGAGCGTCCAGCAAGGCGTTACCACGCAGAGCGTGGGAACGATCATCGTCTACTTCTTCAAGTCTTCAGCGCCCTGCAACGGTTCGTCACCCAGCAACAAATCCTTGTCATGGCTGACCTCTTCTTCTTCGAACAGGCGCCAGGTGTTGCCGCCTTCCACGCCAAGCAGTTCCACGAAACGGCGACCTTCGACCTTGTCGGTGACCTGGCCGATGTAGCGGCCGGGCTCGCTGTCGCTGCGGGTGAGGTTGATCTTGCGATCCTTCTCTGGCTGGGTCGGGGAGATCAGGTTCAGCTCCAGGGTATTTGGATTGCTGTAGCCAGTCAGTTGCAGCTCGACCTCGCCGGTCAGTTCGTCCAGGTGCAGCTTGCCGCGCAGTTGCAGGGTCTGGGCCAGGCGTTCGCGGTCCAGGGAACGGTTGATGCCTTTGCCGGCCTCGTAGTAGTTGTCGTTGACCAGATTGTCCGGGTTGTTCACTGCGATGGTCACCATGGACAAGGTCAGGGTCACCGAGCAGGCCAGAATCGCGATGATGATCCAGGGCCAGAGGTGCTTGTACCAAGGGCTGGCGGCAGTAGTTGCGGGCATGCGTATGTTCCCTGTTAACGGACTTGTGGGCCGATGAATCGGCTCTTGGCTTCAATATGGACGCTGGTGTCATCGGCGTCTTCGAGGATGAAGGTCACCTCGTTGGTGCTCGACGGCAACTGCTCGGGCGCACTCGACAACTCCACCGGCATGCTGACGATATCGCCGGCGGCCACTTTGATTTCGCGCCGGCCTTGCAGCTTGAGGTCTGGCAGGCCAGCGGCGTCGAGCACGTAGGTGTGGTCGCGCTGGTCTTTGTTCATGATCTTCAGGCTGTAGACGTTTTCGATGCGCCCTTCGGCGTTCTCGCGATACAGCACGCGGTCTTTGCTGACGTCGAAACCTACCAGCGAGCGCATGAAGAAGGCCGACACCAACAGGCTGATCATCGCCAGCAACACCAGGGCGTAACCGATCAGGCGCGGGCGCAGCTTATGGGTTTTCTGCCCCGACAGGTTGTGTTCGGTGGTGTAGCTGATCAGGCCGCGTGGGTACTCCATCTTGTCCATGATGTTGTCGCAGGCATCGATACAGGCGGCGCAACCGATGCACTCGATTTGCAGCCCGTCGCGGATATCGATACCGGTAGGGCACACCTGCACGCACATCGTGCAGTCGATGCAGTCGCCCAGGCCCTGGGCCTTGTAGTCGGTACCCTTTTTACGTGGGCCACGCACTTCGCCACGGCGCGGGTCATAGGACACGATCAAGGTGTCCTTGTCGAACATCACGCTCTGGAAGCGCGCATAGGGGCACATGTAGATGCACACCTGCTCACGCAGCCAGCCGGCGTTGCCGTAGGTGGCGAGGGTGAAGAAACCCACCCAGAAATACGACCAGCCATCGGCCTGGCCAGTGAAAAAGTCGAACACCAGTTCGCGAATCGGCGAGAAGTAGCCGACGAAGGTGATGCCGGTGGCAAAGCCGATCAGCAGCCACAGGCTGTGCTTGCTGAACTTGCGCAGGAATTTGTTGGCGCTCATGGGCGCTTTGTCGAGCTTGATGCGCTGGTTGCGGTCGCCTTCGGTGACCTTTTCGCACCACATGAAGATCCATGTCCACACGCTCTGTGGGCAGGTATAGCCGCACCACACACGCCCGGCGTATACGGTGATAAAGAACAGGCCAAAGGCCGCGACAATGAGAATGCCCGACAGCAGGATGAAATCCTGAGGCCAGAACGTTGCGCCGAAAATAAAGAATTTACGCTCCGGCAGGTTCCACCACACCGCCTGGTGACCGCCCCAATTCAGCCACACCGTGCCGAAGTACAACAGGAACAGAGCGGCACCGCCGACCATGCGCAAGTTGCGGAACAAGCCAGTGAAGGCGCGGGTGTAGATCTTCTCTCTCGAAGCGTAAAGGTCGACGGTCTTGGCAGGCGGGGTAACGTCATGTACCGGTATCTGGTCGCTCATCATTGCATCCCACGGCGGTGGAGATTTGCCTCGGCCAGTACGTGCCAGCCGGGGTCAAATTAAGGGTGTTGCAGTGGCCTAATGATACGCCCCCGATGGTGCGCAAAGGGTGCGACCTTTGGTCGCGTTGGGGGAAATCAATTGATGGTGTACGTGACCTGGATCAATTGACTTGGCAAGTATGGACGGTTTTTGTCGGTAAGCCGGTCATTCGTCCCATGGATTGATCAGTGCAACGCCGCTCGATTGGAAGTCGCTGATGTTGCGCGTGACGACGGTGAGCCCATGAACCAGCGCAGTTGCGGCAATCAATGAATCACTTTCGTTGGCTCGGTCGGGTACATGCAAGTGTGCGCAACGCAACGCGACCGCTGCATCGACGGGCAGGATTCTGGCATCAAAGGCGGGCATCACATGACGCTTGAGCCAGGCTCTCAGCACCTTCCCCTGCGCCGGGTCTCGCCGCTCAATTCGCAGGACTCCGGTTTCCAATTCCTTCAGCGTGATCGCCGAAATAAACATACGTGGAGCCACCACACTTTTTGCCCACGCCACGACATTTGAATCAGCCTGAGGTTTACGCAGTTCAGAGATCACATTCGTGTCGAGTAAATACATCAAGAAAAGTCCACGGGTCGATGAATGATCACGGCACGTTCGGTTTCGAAGTCGATAGCGGCCGCTTCCGGCATCACCAACAGGTCAACGATGTCGGCATTCAGACCTGTCAGCTTCTGGTAGTCCTCAATGCTTAGCAGTACATGGGCAGGCTTGCCGCGATCAGTGATAAAAACCGGCCCTTTGCGGGCGGCTTTTTTGGCACCACTTGTGTCTTGGTTGAATTCGCGGCTGGAAATGGTCGTGATGGTCATGGGGTAGGTCCCCTTCGCTGGAGTGAATGTAGTTACGTTACTACTTGGCGAGTGCGCGCGGCAAGGTTGAGGCTACGAACGGTAGATTTGGCTTTGAAAGTTTCGCAGCTAAAACAAAAAAGCCCCGCCAGCATTCGCTGCGCGGGGCTCCATTATTGTTTCAGAGGTCTTACTGCTCCTCAGCCTTCTTATCCCCATGCGACAAGCTATACACATACGCCGCAAGCAAGTGCACCTTGTCATTGCCCTGCAACTGCTCCTGCGCGGGCATCTGGCCCTGGCGGCCATAACGGATGGTCTGCTGCAGTTGCGCAAAGCTTGAACCGTAGATGAACGCCCCCGGATGCGTCAGGTCCGGCGCGCCCATGGCGGGGGTGCCTTTACCGGCCGGGCCGTGGCAGGCCACGCAGTTGGCGGCGAAGAGTTTCTCACCGTTGGCCACATCGGCCTTGGCACCTTCCGGCAGTTTGCGACCATCGAGTTGGGTCACCACAAAGCCTGCTACGTCAGCCACGCCTTGCTCGCCGATGACTTCGGCCCAGCCTGGCATCACCGCGTGGCGGCCCTTCATGATGGTTTCCTTGATGGTGTTGGGTTCGCCACCCCAGCGCCAGTCGGCGTCGGTCAGGTTGGGAAAGCCGTAGGCGCCCTTGGCGTCGGAGCCGTGGCACACCGAGCAGTTGGAGGCAAACAGCCGACCGCCCATCTTCAAGGCTTGCGGGTCCTTGGCGACTTCTTCAATGGGCATCGATGCGAACTTGGCGAAGATCGGCCCGAACTTGGCCTCCGACCTGGCCATTTCCTTTTCCCATTCGTGCACGCCGGTCCAGCCGGTCTGGCCGTTGGCGAACGGGGTTTGCTTGTCGTTGTCGAGGTAGTTGTAGCCTGGCAGCAGACCCTTCCAGTTGCCCAGACCAGGGTAGAGCACCAGGTAACCAAGGGCGAAGACGATGGTGCCGACAAACAGCATGAACCACCACTTGGGCAGCGGGTTGTCGTACTCCTCGATGCCGTCAAACGAGTGGCCGACGGTCTCGTCCGTCTGTTCGGTGCGCTGGCCCTTGCGGGTCGACAGCAGCAGCCAGGTCAGGGCGAAGATGGTACCCAGACTGAGGACTGTGACGTACAGACTCCAGAACGTAGTCATTCTTTGTTACTCCTAGAAGCTTGCTCGACGTGCTTGATGGCTTCGGGATCATCTGCAAAGGGCAGCATGGTCGCGTCGTCAAACTCCGACTTGCGCCGTGGGCTGAACACCCACAACGCCAGGCCGATAAAGGCCACCATCACCACAACGGTGCCCAGGCCACGAATCATCCCGATATCCATGTAGGTCACCGTTTGCTTTTGATGATGGTGCCAAGGCCTTGCAGGTAGGCCACCAATGCGTCCATTTCGGTCTTGCCCTTCACGGCTGCGGCTGCGCCGGCGATGTCTTCGTCGGTGTAGGGCACCCCCAGGGTGCGCAAGACTTCCATCTTCTTCGCGGTGTCCTTGCCGTCGAGCTTGTTTTCCACGAGGAACGGGTACGCCGGCATTTTCGACTCAGGCACCACGTTGCGCGGGTTGTACAGGTGCGCACGCTGCCAGTCATCGGAGTAACGCCCACCCACACGGGCCAGGTCCGGGCCGGTGCGCTTGGAACCCCACAGGAACGGGTGGTCCCACACGCTTTCACCGGCGACCGAGTAGTGGCCGTAGCGTTCGGTTTCGGCGCGGAACGGGCGGATCATCTGCGAGTGGCAGCCCACGCAACCGTTGGCGATGTAGACGTCGCGGCCTTCCAGTTCGAGGGCGGTGCGCGGCTTCATGCCTTCGACCGGCTTGTTGGTCACGTCCTGGAAAAACAGTGGGACGATTTGGGTCAGGCCGCCGATGCTCACGGCGATGACCATGAAGAAGGCCAACAGGCCGATGTTCTTCTCGACTACTTCATGCTTCATCAGTGAGCTCCCACAACGGCGATCTTGGCGGCGGCTTCGGCTTCTACAGGGTCGCTGGCACGCACGGTGCGCCAGACGTTGTAGGCCATCAACAGCATGCCGCTGGCAAAGAACGCACCGCCCAGGGCACGTACGATAAAGCCCGGGTGGCTGGCTTGCAGCGCTTCGACGAAGGAGTAGGTGAGGGTGCCGTCATCGTTGATCGCACGCCACATCAGGCCCTGGGTGATGCCGTTGACCCACATCGAGGCGATGTAGAGCACGGTGCCGATAGTGGCCAGCCAGAAGTGTGCGTTGATCAGCCCGACGCTGTGCATCTGCACGCGGCCGAACAGTTTGGGGATCATGTGGTACAGCGCGCCGATGGAGATCATCGCCACCCAGCCCAGCGCCCCGGCGTGTACATGGCCGATGGTCCAGTCGGTGTAGTGGGACAGCGAGTTGACGGTCTTGATCGCCATCATCGGACCTTCAAAGGTCGACATGCCGTAGAACGCCAGGGACACCACCAGAAACCGCAGGATCGGGTCGGTGCGCAGCTTATGCCAGGCGCCCGAGAGGGTCATCATGCCGTTGATCATGCCGCCCCAGCTTGGCGCCAGCAGGATGATCGACATCGCCATGCCCAGGGACTGTGCCCAATCCGGCAGGGCGGTGTAGTGCAAGTGGTGAGGGCCGGCCCAGATGTAGAGGGTGATCAGCGCCCAGAAGTGCACGATGGACAGGCGATAAGAGTAGATCGGACGCTCGGCCTGCTTGGGCACGAAGTAGTACATCATCCCCAGGAAACCGGTGGTGAGGAAGAAGCCTACGGCGTTGTGGCCGTACCACCACTGGATCATCGCGTCCGTTGCGCCGGAATAGGCCGAATAGGACTTGAACAGGTTCACCGGCAGGGAGGCGTGGTTGACGATGTGCAGCATCGCCGTGACCACGATAAAGGCCCCGTAGAACCAGTTGCCCACGTAGATGTGCTTGGTCTTGCGCTTGACGATGGTGCCGAAGAACACCAGGCCGTAGGTCACCCACACGATGGCAAGCAAAATGGCGATCGGCCATTCCAGCTCGGCGTATTCCTTGGTAGTGGTGTAGCCCAGGGGCAGGCTGATGATGGCGCCGACGATGACGGCCTGCCAGCCCCAGAAGGTGAAGGCGGCCAGACCATCGGAAATCAGTCGCGTCTGGCAGGTGCGCTGCACGACATAGTAGGAGGTGGCAAACAGTGCACATCCGCCGAAGGCGAAGATCACCAGGTTGGTGTGCAGTGGGCGCAGGCGGCCGAAAGTCGTCCAGGGCAGGTCGAAATTCAATTGCGGCCAAACCAGTTGCGAGGCGATGAACACCCCGAGCCCCATGCCAAGGATCCCCCAGACCACCGTCATGATGGCGAACTGGCGGACTACCTTATAGTTATAAGCAGTCGGACTGATTGCTGTGCTCATTCTAAGGTTCCACGGTTTAGGTTTTTTTATAGGTAAAATCGGCCGCAAGTATGTAGAAACCGAGGGGCCATTGCAACGCAATGGCTGACCTGTATCAATGCGTTCCACGCCAGATTCTGCGCCCTTTCCATGTTTGGTGTAAGGATAAAGACCGAAATAGAAAGCTGATCAAGTGGACAGGAATTTTAGAGGGCGCAACGGATACCGTCGCCTACGCCAGAATTGCTCCACTGTGGGAACAAGCGTAGACCCGAATAGGAGGAGGGGAAAGTTGGGTTTGGAAGGGGTGCGACACTTGGTCGCGACTTATGCCTGTGGCGAGGGAGCTTGCTCCCGTTGGGCTGCGCAGCGGCCCCAAAATCGTGGGAGCGCTTCGCACTCCAGCGGGAGCAAGCTCCCTCGCCACAGGTAGAGCTTTTACTGCGGTTGGCTGTCTGGCGTTGCGCCTTCAGCGTTATGGGACAGGCTGTACACGTAAGCCGCCAGCAAGTGCACCTTGTCATTGCCTTGCAGCACGTCCTGAGCCGGCATCTGGCCCTGGCGACCATGGCGGATGGTCTGCTGCAACTGCGCCAGGCTGGTGCCGTAGATAAAGCCCGCAGGCTCGGTCAGGTTGGGCGCACCCATGGCTTCCACGCCGTGACCTTGCGGACCATGACACGCCACGCAAGTGGTGCTGAAGGCGGCTTGCCCGGCGGCCAGGTCGGCGGTGTTGTCGGCGGGCAACGGCAGCTTGGCCAGGTCGTGACGCACGTAGGCGGCGACGTTCTTCACCCCGTCCTCGCCCAGCACTTCACCCCAGGCCGGCATCGCCGCGTGGCGACCGTTCAGGATGGTGGCCTTGATGGCCTCGGCCGAACCGCCCCAGCGCCAGTTGTTGTCGGCCAGGTTGGGGAAGCCATAGGCGCCCTTGGCGTCCGAGCCGTGGCACACCGCACAGTTGGAGGCAAACAGGCGACCGCCCATCTTCAACGCTTGCGGGTCCTTGGCGACTTCTTCCACCGGCATGGCCGCGAACTTGGCGAAGATCGGCCCGAACCTGGCGTCGGCCTTGGCCATTTCCTTGTCCCATTCCTTGGTCTGGGTCCAGCCGTCTTCATAGCCCGGCAGTACGCCTTTCCAGTTGCCCAGGCCCGGGTAGAGGATCAGGTAGCCGACGGCAAATACCAGGGTGCCGGCGAACAACATAAACCACCACTGGGGCAGCGGGTTGTCGTATTCCTCGATACCGTCGAAGGCGTGGCCCATGGTCTGGTCGACGCTGCCCTTGGTTTCGCCCTTGCGGGTGCCGACCAACAGCCAGGTCAGGCCGATCAGGCTGCCCAGGGTCAATACGCAGATCCATGTACTCCAAAACGTAGTCATGGCCGAGTGCTCCTTGTGGCTGGCTCTGCTTGAGCGTCGGGTGGGGAAGGTTCATCGGCAAACGGCAGCAGGCGGGCCTGCTCGAATTCCGCGTTGCGGCGGTTGTTGAACACCCACAGCGACAGGCCGATAAAGGCGATGGCGACCACCAGCGTGCCAAGGCCGCGGATGGTGCCCGCATCGAATTCAAATCCCATGGCTCACCTCTTGCTCTTGATGGCAGTGCCGAGCACTTGCAGGTAGGAAACCAGCGCGTCCATCTCGGTCTTGCCCTTGAGGCTGGCGACGGCGCCATTGATGTCGTCGTCGGTGTACGGCACGCCGAGGGTGCGCATCACTTTCAACTTGGTCTCGGTGTGGCTGCTGTCGACGGCGGCGGTGACCAGCCAGGGGTAGGCCGGCATTTTCGACTCCGGCACCACGTTGCGCGGGTTGTACAAGTGCGCGCGGTGCCAGTCGTCCGAGTAGCGCGCGCCGACGCGGGCCAGGTCCGGCCCGGTACGCTTGGAGCCCCACAAGAACGGGTGGTCCCACACGCTTTCGCCAGCCACCGAGTAGTGGCCGTAGCGCTCGGTCTCGGCGCGGAACGGGCGGATCATCTGCGAGTGGCACTGCACGCAGCCTTCGCGGATGTAGATGTCGCGGCCTTCCAGTTGCAGCGCGGTGTAGGGCTTCATGCCTTCGACCGGTTTGTTGGTCACGTCCTGGAAGAACAGCGGGACGATCTGGGTCAGGCCACCGATGCTCACGGCGAGCACCATCAGCAGCATCAACAGGCCGACGTTCTTTTCAATCGTTTCGTGTTTCATCATCGACTCCTCAGGCCATCTGCGCGGCAGCGGTGACTTCGGCAGGTTGCGCCGAACGCACGGTGCGCCATGTGTTGTAAGCCATCAGGAACATGCCGCTGAGGAAGATCGCACCGCCCACCAGACGCACGATGAAGCCTGGGTGGCTGGCCACCAGGGTTTCGACGAAGGAGTAGGTAAGGGTGCCGTCTTCGTTGACCGCACGCCACATCAGGCCCTGGGCGATGCCGTTGACCCACATCGAGGCGATGTAGAGCACGGTGCCGATGGTGGCCAGCCAGAAATGCGCGTTGATCAGGCCGAGGCTGTACATCTGCTCGCGACCGAAGACTTTCGGGATCATGTGATACAGCGCGCCGATGGAGATCATCGCCACCCAGCCCAGCGCCCCGGCGTGTACGTGGCCGATGGTCCAGTCGGTGTAGTGGGAGAGGGCGTTGACGGTCTTGATCGCCATCATCGGGCCTTCGAAGGTCGACATGCCGTAGAAGGCCAGGGAGACGACGAGGAAGCGCAGGATCGGGTCGCTGCGCAACTTATGCCAGGCACCCGAGAGGGTCATCATGCCGTTGATCATGCCGCCCCAGCTTGGCGCCAGCAGCACCAGTGACATCACCATGCCCAGGGACTGCGCCCAGTCCGGCAAGGCGGTGTAGTGCAAGTGGTGCGGGCCGGCCCAGATGTACAGGGTGATCAGCGCCCAGAAGTGCACAATCGACAATCGATAGGAATACACCGGGCGTTCGGCCTGCTTGGGCACGAAGTAGTACATCATCCCCAGAAAACCCGCAGTCAGGAAAAAGCCTACCGCGTTGTGCCCATACCACCACTGCACCATGGCATCCGTCGCACCGCCGTACAGCGAGTAGGACTTGGTCAGGCTGACCGGGATTTCCAGGTTATTGACGATATGCAAAATGGCCACGGTGATGATGAACGCGCCGAAGAACCAGTTACCCACATAGATGTGCTTGGTCTTGCGTTTCATGATCGTGCCGAAGAACACGATGGCGTAGGCGACCCAGACGATGGTGATCAGGATGTCGATGGGCCATTCCAGCTCGGCGTATTCCTTTGAGCTGGTGTAGCCCAGTGGCAGGCTGATGGCGGCCAGCAGGATCACAAGCTGCCAGCCCCAGAAGCAGAACGCGGCGACTTTCGGCGCGAACAGCTGCGTCTGGCAGGTGCGTTGCACCGAGTAAAAGGAGCTGGCGAACAGCGCACAGCCACCGAACGCGAAGATCACCGCATTGGTGTGCAATGGGCGCAGACGGCCGAAGCTGGTCCAGGGCAAATCGAAGTTGAGCGCAGGCCAAACCAATTGGGCGGCGAGAAAAACCCCGAGCCCCATGCCGACGATGCCCCACACCACCGTCATAATGGCGAATTGGCGGACCACCTTGTAGTTATAGGCGGTACTTAAAGTAGTGTTCATGGTTCCCCATCCACGGTTCAACCCAAGCAAGTGCGGCACTTGGGCTGGAGTTATAGGCAGACTAAAAAGCGAGGCAAGCATGGGCAAAGAGCACAAGGCCAGTATTGACGGGGATCAATGGGCGCAGTGTGTACGGGAACATGGCTGGTTGTGGGATGTCGCCACGGGCAAGCGTTCGGGCGAGCCGGTCACGCTGATTCTGGCCCATGGCGCCGGTGCACCGATGGACTCGGCGTTCATGAACGACATGGCTGCACGCCTTGCCGGGCATGGTGTGAACGTGTTGCGCTTCGAGTTCCCGTACATGGCCCAGCGCCGCTTGGACGGGGGCAAACGCCCGCCGAATCCGGCGCCGAAACTGCTGGAGGCGTGGCGTGAGGTGTATGCCCAGGTGCGACGTCATGTCGCTGGGAAACTGGCGATTGGCGGCAAGTCCATGGGCGGGCGCATGGCCAGTTTGTTGGCCGATGAGCTGGGCGCAGATGGGTTGGTGTGCCTGGGCTATCCGTTTTATGCGGTGGGCAAGCCGCAAAAGCCTCGGGTGGAGCATCTGGCTGCGCTTGCGACGCCGACGCTGATAGTGCAGGGCGAGCGTGATGCCTTGGGCAATCGAGCGGCGGTGGAGGGGTATGCGTTATCGCCGAGCATTGAGGTGATGTGGCTGGTGGCGGGGGATCATGATTTGAAGCCGTTGAAGGCGTCGGGGTTCAGTCATGAGCAGCATTTGGAGGCGGCGGCCATCAAAGCGTCAGGTTTTCTCGCCTGACGCTTTGCAGGTTTCTCTATGTTGGGATATTTCGGCTAGTGTTTTCGTGAGGTTTAACACTAGCGGTCCCTAATGAGCGTGAAGTGTCCTGTCGCGTCGTATTGAGCATACTCACTGTCGAAGGACGCCTCGAAGTTGCCATTGGCCGTGCCTTCAACAGGGTTGAGCTTTATTGTCAGCGTTGCGTGTTTGGCGGGAATCGCTGTAGTGCCAGGCATGTCCCCAGGGCCAGAGATGGAAAGAGCATAATGTAAAATTCCGTCAAGTATATACGTATTGTCTATCGGCGCTTCTCCTAGGTAGGGGATATGAAAATAATACGAAGAAAAATTCTTTGTACTTTTATCTCCAATGGCCCCTGAAAATGTCCAGGTATTTGTCTGTGTACGATGACCAAAAGTTGTTCTTTCTGCAGTGATTGATGTTTGAGAGTTTTTAAATGTCCATTCAAAATGGTTGTTTGCAGATTGAGAGATATAGCAGTCGGGGATGAAAATAATTTCTTGGTTCATGGTGAGACCTTTTACCCGTGGGGTTTGCGCTATCTGATTTTTTCAGAAATGCCAGCTTGAGTGTGTCGCGCTCGACTGAGACGTGAAACTTATTTTGTTTTAAAGTTCTTTTGTCGAGCCTTATTACGATGGGGGAGTAGGGTCTTTTATAGGCTGAAACGTGCCGTTAGTCATCTCTACACGGTCGCGGATTTTATTTTTAAAGGTGGCTTCGCAGCGCAACGGCTGCTGAGTCAGTGTAAGCGTTACATTGTATTCGCCTTCATAGGTGCCACCGCCGAAGGGAGCATAGTAAAAATTTGATTTCTCATCGCCGTTTTTAAATGTTTCATCGATGATCTGTTCATTTTCATCGTCGCAGTAAATATAAATAGCCCACTCACGGTATTGAGGCGTACCCCATTCTCCCTCCTCGCTGGTCAGATACCATGCCTTGCTTGAACTGGAGTAGGCCAGCCAGCCCTCCGTTTTGTATTGAGTTTGTCCTTCTGTCCACTTAAAGATCGAATGTTGTGAGGCAAGGGTAGTTCCAGGCCACTCACAGCAGCATTTTATTTCGCGTAATTCCGACGCTGTGTCAGTGAAAGAACCTTCGAAATTCAGCGTTGTGTTCCCTGTGCTTTCGTCAACGTTTACTTCAATGTCGCCGACTGGTTTAAAACGTTCTTCCGTTTCAGGTGCGTTATTGTTTGCACCTTGAATGTACAGGTGGGTGAAGGCTTCCGGGTTTTGCTTGATTGATTTGTTAGGTGATGTACTTATGGAGTCGCAAGGTATTTTCAGTAACAGTGATTGTTGAGTGTCTGGGGACTGGAGCGTCAACTTGACCCAATACTGATTATTGTATTCGGATAGGTGCAGTGGGAGAGCCCAGCCTTCCAATGTTCTTTCGTTGTTCGATGATTTTTCAGTCCATTGCACACGCCCCATGGTTTTTGGGAAGGGATGCAGGGCGCTATTTGAATCGGCAGGTCGGGACATGGCGGTGTGCTCCTGTTTGACAGGTTCACACTATAAGGAGGGAGGCGTTCAAAGGTTAACTGTGAGAATTGACAGTTTTATAGAATGCTTGGTGATAAAAAGATGATGAGTGATAGCCATCTGCAAGGGGCTCACTGGTTGGAGAAAGTGAGCCCCTGAAGTTCTACCGGTTAAAACGCTCCACCAGCGAGTACTGAGTATTCGCCGTATGAGTCAGTTCTTCACTCAACTGCGCCGAGTTCATCGCCTGCTCTGAGGTCTGGTCTGCCAACAGCGCGATGGTGCTGATGTTGCGGCTGATCTCCTCGGCCACGGCGCTTTGCTCTTCGGTGGCCGCGGCAATCTGGGTGGTCATGTCGGTGATATTGGCCACCGCCTCACTGATGCCCACCAACGCCTGATCCGCTTCCATCACACGCGCTACGCCCTCTTCAGCTTGGCGATGCCCGGCGTCCATGGTTTGCACGGCCGCAGCCGCCGTGTGTTGCAGCTTGGCGATCAGGGCATGGATCTGCCCGGTGGATTCGGCCGTACGCTGCGCCAGTTGGCGCACTTCATCGGCGACCACCGCAAAGCCACGGCCCATCTCACCGGCACGCGCGGCTTCGATAGCGGCGTTGAGCGCCAGCAAGTTGGTCTGGTCGGCGATGCCCTTGATTACATCGACAACGCCGCCAATTTCATCGCTGTCCTTGGCCAGTTGAGTGACGGTCACGCCGGTCTCGCCAACCGCTGCCGAAAGCCGCTGAATCGCCTCGCGGGTTTCCCCGGCGATATCGCGGCCGCGACCGGTCAGGCGGTTGGCTTCCTGGGTGGCGTCGGCGGTGCGCTGCACGTGGCTGGCGACTTCCTGGGTGGTTGCAGCCATCTGGTTGACGGCGGTGGCCACCTGTTCGGTTTCCACTCGCTGACGTTCCAGGCCGCTGGAGCTGCTGTGCGCCAGGGTGTTGGACTGTGCCGCCTGATCGTTGAGGTGCTCGGCAGTGTCCTGCAAGCGGGTCAGGCAGGTCTTCAGACGCGCTTCCTGGCTGAGAATCGACATTTCCAGGCGCGCTTGTGCGCCACGGCTGTCGGTGTACATCTGCGCAATCAGCGGGTCGGACGTGGTCTGCTCGGCCAGGCGCAGCAAGCGCTTGAGTCCGCGCTGTTGCCAGCTCAGCCCCAGCAGGCCCAACGGCACCGACAACGCTGCCGCCAAGGCAAAGCCCCACTGGGAGGTGAGGGTGGCGCCGATCATGAAGCTCAGTTGGCTGACCAGGATAAACGGCAGCCAGTCCTGCAGCACCGGCAGCCATTTGTCGCGCTGGGGAATCGCCGACTTGCCCTGGTTGATGCGTTGATAAAGCGCCTCGGCCCGGCGGATCTGCTCGGCGGTGGGCTTGATACGCACCGATTCGTAGCCGATCACCTGGTTACCGTCGAACACCGGTGTTACATAGGCGTTAACCCAGTAGTGGTCACCGGTCTTGCAGCGATTCTTGACAATGCCCATCCATGGCAAGCCTTGTTTGAGCGTGGACCACATGTGTGCGAACACCGCCGAGGGCACATCCGGGTGACGCACCAGGTTGTGCGGAGCACGGACCAGTTCGTCGCGGGTGAACCCACTGATTTCGACAAACGCGTCGTTGCAGTAGGTAATGACACCCTTGGCATCTGTGGTGGAGATCAACCGTTGCTGAGCAGGGAAGGTACGTTCGCGCTGGGTAACGGGTTGGTTATTACGCATGATTGTTCAATCCGCAAGGCTTTCAGGGGTTATCGGCCATGCTGGGCATTTATTTAACTTATTTTTGCAACAATCCTGGGAGCAGAGTGCCGACTGTGGCGAGGGAGCTTGCTCCCGCTGGGCTGCGAAGCGGCCCCAAACAACTTGCGGGCGCTACGCACCGGAGCGGGAGCAAGCTCCGTCGCCACAACAGCTCGTTCTTACAGTCGGGCAGGCTTAGCTGGCCAGCATTGGGTAGGTGAACAAGCCGAAGTGCAGCAGATTCAAGCCAAAATGCGTGGCAATCGCTGCGCCGAGCCCGCCAAAGCGATACGCCAGGCCGTAACCGACCCCGGCAATACTGGCCAGCGTCACCCATTGCCAACCCGCACCGAAATGCATCAGGCCGAATAACAGCGAAGCCAGCAGCAGCGCAAGGTTCTCGCCGTAGGGCAAGTGTTTGAAACGTTGGCTCAGGCCGCCCTGAACATAGCCACGAAACAGCGCTTCTTCCACCAGCGTCACCAGCAGCAGGTTATTGAGTACCCACAGCCATGCCTGGTCCGGCCATTTCGGCGCCCAACTGATCATTCCCATCAGTGCGGCACCACCCAGTGCGACGATGGCGGTCAGGGTCAGTGCCAGGGCGGTGACGCAGATCGACAGGCGCAATGAGCGTCGCGCCACAATCCACGGGCAGGCCAGCAACAGCCAGAAGCCTATCAGGGGCTTGTCCTGGTTCAGGTACATCGAGAAGGGCACTGAGTCCGGAGTTAAACGCTGGGGCGCAATACCGCGGCCGTTATAGAAACCCGGCAGCCAGTGCATCACCAGGCCCAGGGCCAGTACGATAAACAAGCCTTGGCCCAAGTAGCGTGCCCAAGGGTTGCGTTGCTGGCGCACGGCGTACCCGGCCACCAGCAGCAGTGCGATGGAGACCGCCGCCAGTACGCCCAGTTGGCCGTAGATCAAAGCCACGACATAGCCAATGGAAAGTAGGGCGAGGTACAGCCAGGGCAAAGCAATCATGTGAAATCCTTCGAAAAATCCGGGCGGCATTATAGCGAGTGGCCAGGTTCCAGGGCATGAAAACTCCTCCATGTACAAGGCAAGGGGGAAAGGATTGCAAAGTATGTTTGCGGCTGGTTATAGTCGTCGCGTCTTTATATCCCTTCAAAAAGATCAGCACATGCCAGCTTCCCAGCGCATAGCGGTAGTCGATTCAGCGGTCAACGCCGTGGTCGTGCCGTGCCGTGGCAAGCAGCCTGCGCAGATCAGTCATTACCCCCCACCTGTCAGTAGCACGCCGGTGTACGCAGTCGTATCACCGCCGGGTGTTGGCATTTCGGGCTGATCAGCGATTCGCTGTTGCCCGTGCCTGCCTGAAAAAACCTACTGAAATTCAGTTTTTTACTGAGTCGGCTTTTTTGCCTGATAACAGGTGGTAACCATGTCTGTGCTTTCGAAACAATCCGTGGCCGCGGCGGCCTCGACGAGCGTGTTTGTCTTGCTGTGGAGCAGCGGGGCGATCTTCTCCAAGTTGGGCCTGGCCCATGCGTCGCCCTTTGCCTTTCTGTTGATCCGGTTTGCCATTGCCCTGATGGGGTTGGTAGTGCTGGTCCCGCTCCTCAAGTTGAAGCTGCCACGTCCCGGCAAGCCGCTGCTGTATGCGGCGGCGACGGGCCTGGTCTTGCTGGGGGCCTATCAGATTTTCTATCTGCTGGCCCTGGACCTCAACGTCACCCCTGGGGTGATGGCGACCATCATGGGTGTGCAGCCGATCCTCACCGTGGTACTGATGGAGCGCCAACGCTCCTGGCGCCGGCTGTTCGGCCTGGGGTTGGGGTTGGCTGGCTTGATCATGGTGGTGTACCAGGGCATCGGGCTGGCGGGCATGTCCCTGGCGGGGATGCTGTTCGGGCTGCTGGCGCTGGCGAGCATGACGTTTGGCTCGATCATGCAAAAGCGCATCACCGACAATCCTTTGGGCACGCTGCCACTGCAATACTTGGCCGGGCTGTTGCTGTGCGGAGTGTTCGTGCCGTTCCAGCCGTTCCACTTCGAGCACAGTGCAGGCTTTTACCTGCCGGTGCTGTGGATGGGCTTGGTGGTGTCGGTGCTGGCGACGCTGTTGCTGTATCGGCTGATTGCCCGCGGCAACCTGGTGAATGTCACCAGTTTGTTCTATCTGGTGCCGGCGGTGACCGCGGTGATGGACTACCTGATCTTCGGTAACCGCCTGGCGCTGTTGAGCGTGCTGGGAATGGCGTTGATCATCGTCGGCTTGGTCTTCGTGTTCCGTAAGAGCTAGAAACCACCCCTGTAGGAGCGAGCTAGCGGTGGCGAGCAAGCTTGCTTGCGCTGGGGTGCGAAGCGCCCCCTGGAGCTTGCGACTGCTACGCAGTCGAGCGGGAGCAAGCTCCCTCGCCACAGGGGCGCTCCTACAGTTTTTGCGGGCGCAACACCAACCACAACGCCCCGGCAATCAATACACCACCATACAGATGAGCCATGGACAGCGGTTCATCCAACAACAACGCCCCCCACAACACGCCGAACGGCGGAATCATGAAGGTCACGGTCATTGACTTGACCGGGCCGATGGATGACAGCAGGCGGAAGTACAGGATGTAGGCGAACGCCGTACATACCAGCCCCAATCCGAGCAGCGACACCCACACCTGCCAGCCGCCCCAACTCGCCGGTGGCTGGGTGATGGCGCTGAAGGCGAAGAACGGCAGCAAAAACAACGTAGCACCCAGCATACTGCCCAAGGCAGAGAGACGACTGTCCAACCCGCCGCGCTGATCCAGCCAGCGTCGCGCCAGGAAACCGGCGAAGCCATAGCAGGTGGTCGCCAGCAGGCATGCTAATGCGCCTATTAACAGTTCCAGATCAAATGCCACCGGCCCTGCGCGGGTGAGCACGGCAACACCAAGCAGACCCAAGGCCACACCCGCTATTTTTGCCGGCGTCAGGCGTTCGCTGAAAAACAACCCGCCGATCAGCACACCCATCAGCGGTGTAGTGGCGTTGAAAATCGCCGAATAACCCGCCGGCAGTACCTGCGCCGCCACCGAGTACATCGTCGCGGGAATCCCCGAGTTGATCACGCCCAGCAGCAGGACCGTCTTGAACTTGCCCTGGAAATCCCAGCTCACGCGCAGCATCGCCAGGATCACCAATAGGCCCGCGGCGGCAATCGACACGCGGAAAAACGCGGTGGGCACCGTGCCGATTTCCGGCGCGATGATGCGCATGAACAGGAAACTCGCGCCCCAGATGGCAGCCAGCCCCAGCAGATACAGGGTGTCAACAGGTCTCACGGAAAACTCCTATGCCAATCGGGCGCAGAAGTGTTGCCCAGCGGGCAGGTCGGCACAATGGCTAATTGCAGTCAGTTTGCCCCCGTGCAAAATCATTCTTCTCCTGCCTCGGTTCACTGGCTAAGCTCTGGGCTTCCAGATACCCGTTCGAGGTTTCCCGCATGTCGCAGTCCGCCCTCGCTATCGCCCGGATGATCCTCGACGGTTTCGACGATTACCGTGAGCACTTCCGCCAGATCACCGATGGCGCCCGTGAGCGTTTCGAGAAGGCCCAGTGGCAGCAGGGGCAGGCCGCGTCGGCGGCGCGCATCAATCTCTATGAGGAGAAAGTCGCTGAGGTGACTACCCGTCTGCGCGCCAGTTTCGACCCTGCTGGATTGCAGGACATCGGCCAGTGGCCCTTGGTAAAAAGCGCTTATATCGGTTTGATCGACCTGCGCTTTGACGATGAGCTGTCGGAGACCTGGTACAACTCGATCTTCTGCGGCCTGTTCAGCCATGACCTGATCAGTGACGGCTGCATGTTCATCCACACCACTCGGCCTAGCCTGCGCCGGGCGCGGGCGGCGCAAACCCGTATCTACACGCCGGCCGGTAAAATAGCGGACATGCTGGCGCAGGTCTTCTCTGACTACAGCTTCAGCGAGCCCTACGCCGACCTGCCCGCCGACCTGCGCCGCCTCGAAGCCCAGTTGCGGGAAAACCTGCCGGATTGGGTATGCAAGGACCCGGACCTCAAGGTCGAGTTGTTTTCCTCGGTGCTGTATCGCAACAAAGGCGCCTACCTCGTGGGGCGCATCTACACCCGCGACGAACAATGGCCGTTGGTGATTCCGCTGCTGCACCGCGAAGGGCGTGGCATCCAGATCGATGCGTTGATCACCGACGAAGCCGATGTGTCGATCATCTTCTCGTTCACCCGTTCCTATTTCATGGTCGACGTGCCCGTGCCAGCGGAATTCATCGGCTTTCTCAAGCGCATCCTGCCGGGCAAGCACATTGCCGAGTTGTACACCTCCATCGGTTTCTACAAGCACGGCAAATCCGAGTTCTACCGCGCGCTGATCAACCACCTGGCCACCACTGACGACCAGTTCATCATGGCCCCCGGCGTGCGCGGCATGGTCATGAGCGTGTTCACGCTGCCGGGTTTCAATACGGTGTTCAAGATCATCAAGGACCGCTTCTCGCCGTCAAAAAACGTCAACCGCGCCACGGTGATCGAAAAGTACCGCCTGGTGAAAAGCGTCGATCGGGTAGGGCGCATGGCCGATACCCAGGAATTCGCCGACTTCCGCTTCCCCTTGAGCAAGTTCGAGCCCGAGTGCCTGGCCGAGCTGCTGGAAGTCGCCGCCGGTACCGTCGAAGTGGAGGGCGACACCGTGCTCATCCGCCACTGCTGGACCGAGCGACGCATGACCCCGCTCAACCTCTACCTCGACAACGCCAACCCCGCTCAGGTGCGCGAAGCATTGGAGGATTACGGCCTGGCGATCAAGCAACTGGCGGCGGCGAATATCTTCCCCGGCGACATGTTGCTGAAGAACTTTGGCGTCACCCGCCACGGCCGCGTGGTGTTCTACGACTACGACGAAATCTGCTTTCTCACCGAAGCCAACTTCCGCCATATTCCCGCGCCGCGCACCCCCGAGGATGAAATGGCCTCCGAGCCCTGGTATTCCATCGGCCCGCTGGATGTGTTCCCCGAAGAGTTCCCGCCGTTCCTGTTTGCCGACGCCGGGCAGCGCCGGTTGTTCGATGAGCTGCATGGCGAGTTGTACAACGCTGACTACTGGAAGGGCCTGCAGGACGCGATTCGTGCCGGCAAGGTGATCGACGTGTTCCCTTATAAGAGGAAAGAGCAGCCATAAGCTGCAAGCTGCAAGCTGCAAGGGGCAAGTGAAAGCAGGTCTGCCCTTACTTGCTGCTTGAAGCTTGCCGCTAGCAGCTGCTTTTCTGCGACAATCCGCCCCCTGCATAAATAGACGACCCAAACGCACCTGATGACTGACCAAGCACCCACCATCGACCAACTGCTCAAAACCCTCGATCACGCCATGCTCGCCGACCGCCACCGCTTGCGCCGGCAGTTGCTTGAGCTGCGCAAGAAGCCCGACGAGGACAAGTTGGCGCAGTGGGTGGCGCGCATGCAGGCATCGTGCGCGCAGGTCACGGCGCGGCGTGCCAGCCTGCCGGTGATTCGCTACGACGACAGCCTGCCGATTGCCGCCAAGCGCGATGAGATCAAGGACGCGCTGAACAAGCACCAGGTACTGATCATCGCCGGTGAAACCGGCTCGGGTAAAACCACGCAGTTGCCGAAAATTTGCCTGGAAATCGGCCGTGGCCAGTTCGGCCTGATCGGCCACACCCAGCCGCGCCGGATCGCGGCGCGCAGTGTCGCCAGCCGTGTCGCTGAAGAGCTGGCCACGCCATTAGGTGCGCTGGTCGGTTACCAAGTGCGCTTCGAAGACCAGAGTGACTCCAACACCCTGATCAAGCTGATGACCGACGGCATCCTGCTGGCCGAAACCCAGAACGACCGCTACCTCGAGCGCTACGACACGATCATCGTCGACGAAGCCCACGAACGCAGCCTGAACATCGACTTCCTGCTCGGCTACCTCAAGACCCTGTTGCCGCGTCGCCCCGACCTGAAAGTCATCATCACCTCGGCCACCATCGACCTGGAGCGCTTTTCCAAGCACTTCGACGATGCGCCGATTGTCGAGGTGTCGGGCCGTACCTTCCCGGTGGACACCTGGTATCGCCCACTCACCCTGGAACAGGACGAGGAGGGCAACCGCGTCGAGGACGACCTGACCGTCGACCAGGCGATCCTTGCCACCCTTGATGAAATCGCCGCCTATGAGCGCAGCGAACGGCGCAGTCCTGGCGATGTATTGGTGTTCCTGCCCGGCGAGCGCGAGATTCGTGACGCGGCCGACATGCTGCGCAAGGCCCAGCTCAAGCACACCGAGATTTTGCCGTTGTACGCACGGCTGTCGCCGGCCGAGCAGCAGCGCATTTTCCAGTCCCACCCGGGCCGGCGCGTGGTACTGGCGACCAACGTCGCGGAAACCTCGCTGACCGTGCCGGGCATTCGCTACGTGATCGACAGCGGTACGGCGCGCATCAGTCGCTACAGCTACCGCGCCAAAGTGCAGCGTTTGCCCATCGAGGCGATTTCCCAGGCCAGCGCCAACCAGCGTAAAGGCCGTTGCGGCCGGGTTGAGCCGGGTATTTGCGTGCGCTTGTACAGCGAAGAAGACTTTATCGGGCGCCCGGAATTTACCGATCCGGAGATCCTGCGCACCAACCTCGCTGCTGTGATCCTGCAGATGCTGCACCTGCGCCTGGGCGAGATCACCGATTTCCCGTTTATCGAACCGCCGGATGGCAAGGCCATCAGCGACGGTTTCAACCTGCTGCAAGAACTCTCGGCGGTAGACCGCAACAGCCAGCTCACGCCGTTGGGTCGCCAGCTTGCCCGCTTGCCGGTGGACCCGCGCATGGGCCGCATGTTGCTGGAAGCGGCCAAGCTGGGCAGTTTGCAGGAAGTGTTGATCGTCGCCAGCGCCATGTCGATCCAGGACCCGCGCGAGCGCCCACCGGAGCGTCAACAAGCGGCCGACCAGGCCCACGCACAGTGGAAAGACCCGGATTCGGACTTCGCCGGGCTGGTCAACCTGTGGCGCGGTTTCGAGGAGCAGCGCCAGGAACTGACCGCCAGTCCGTTGCGCAACTGGTGCCGCAAAAACTTCCTCAACTACTTGCGCCTGCGCGAGTGGCGCGACTCCCATCGTCAATTGAGCCTGATCTGCCGCGACATGCAGCTGAGCCTCAACAAAGAGCTCGCGGACTATCCGAAGCTGCATAAAGCGGTACTGTCCGGCTTGCTCAGCCAGATCGGCCAGAAGACCGAAGACGGCGATTACCTCGGCGCGCGCCAGCGTCGCTTCTGGATTCACCCGTCTTCGGGCATCGGCAAGAAGCGCCCGCAATGGCTGATGACCGCCGAACTGGTGGAAACCACCAAGCTCTATGCACGCATGGTGGCGAAAATCGACGCCGACTGGATCGAGCCGCTGGCCGGGCATCTGATCAAGAAAAACCACTTCGAACCCCATTGGGAGAAGAAGCGCGGCCAGGTGGTGGCCTTTGAGCAGATCACCCTGTTCGGGCTGATCGTGGTCGGGCGCCGGCCGGTGCATTACGGGCCGATTGACCCGGTGGTGTCCCGTGAGTTGTTTATTCGTGAAGGCCTGGTGCGCGGCGAGATTCAGTCCCGTGCCAAGTGCCTGACGGCCAACCAGAAACTGCTGGAGCAACTCGACGAGCTGGAAGCCAAGGCCCGCCGTCGCGACATCCTGGCCGATGAAGAAACCCTGTACGCCTTCTACGATGCGCGCCTGCCTGCAGAGATTCACCAGACCGCCACCTTTGACAGTTGGTACAAGGTCAACAGCCAGAAAGACCCGCAACTGTTGATCATGCGTGAAGAAGACGTACTGGCCCGCGAGGCCAGTGAAGTCACCGCCGCGCATTACCCGGACACCTTGCACTTGGGCGACCTGGCCCTGGCCTTGAGTTACCACTTCGAACCCAACCACCCACGTGACGGCGTGACCCTGCGGGTGCCGGCGCCGTTGTTGCCGGCGTTGCCAGCCGAGCGCCTGGAGTGGCTGGTGCCGGGGTTGATCGAAGCCAAGTGCATCGCTCTGGTGCGCAACTTGCCCAAGGCGTTGCGCAAAAACTTCGTGCCGGTGCCGGACTTCGTCAAGGCCGCGCTGCAACGCATCGAATTCGGCCAGGGCTCGCTGCCCCAGGCGCTGGGGCGTGAATTGCTGCGCATGACCGGTGCGCGGGTCAGCGATGAGGCGTGGGCCGAAGCGGCGCAACAGGTGGAGAATCACCTGAAGATGAACCTGGAAGTGGTCGACGGCCAGGGCAAATTCCTCGGCGAAGGCCGTGACCTGGCCGAGCTCACCGCACGGTTTGCCGAAGCCAGCCAGGCGGCTTTGGCCGTGCCGCAAACCGCGAAAAGCCAGCAGCCGGTGGAGGCCAAGGTGTTTGCGGCGGTGGCGGAAAAAACCCAGCAGAACATCGCCGGCCTATCGATGACGGTGTACCCGGCACTGGTGGAAGAGAACGGCACGGTCAAGGAGGGGCGCTTCTCGACTGCCGCCGAAGCCGAGTTCCAGCACCGTCGCGCCTTGCAGCGCCTACTGATGCAGCAATTGGCGGAACCGGCGAAATTCCTGCGCGGCAAATTGCCGGGCTTGACCGAGTTGGGCTTGATGTACCGTGAACTGGGGCGTATCGACGCGCTGGTGGAAGACATCCTGCTGGCCAGCCTCGATACCTGCGTACTTGAAGGCGAAGATAGCCTGCCACGGGACGGCGCTGGCCTGGCAGCCTTGGCTGAACGCAAGCGCGGCAGTTGGACTGAGCACGCCGAACGCTTGGCGCGCCTGACCCTGGAAGTGCTGAAGCTCTGGCACGGCCTGCAAAAACGCTTCAAAGGCAAGATCGACCTGGCCCAGGCCGTGGCCTTGAACGATATCAAGCAGCAACTGAGCAACCTGGTGTATCCAGGTTTTGTGCGGGAAACCCCGGCCCAGTGGTTCAAGGAACTGCCGCGTTTCCTCAAGGCCATCGAACTGCGCCTGGAAAAACTGCCGAGCCAGGTGCAAAAGGACCGCGTGTGGAGCAGCGAATTGGGCGGCCTGTGGGCGCAGTACCAGAACCGCCTGAACAAACACACTCAGGAAGGCAAGCGCGACCCGCAGTTGGAGCTATACCGCTGGTGGCTGGAGGAATACCGGGTGTCGCTGTTTGCTCAGCAGTTGGGCACCAAAGTGCCGATTTCCGATAAGCGCTTGAGCAAGCAATGGAGCCAGGTAGAGCCCTGAACCCCTGGCCCACTTGTAGGAGCGAGCTTGCTCGCGAAAAACGTCAACGATAACGCGGCTCTCCTGAATAAACGCGGCGCCTGTGAGTTTTTCGCGAGCAAGCTCGCTCCTACAGGTATGAGGACAAACCCCTCCCACAATTGGATGTTTGTCTGGCATATGGCGCCAAATCACCGGCGTTGTGGCAAACTTCGCGGTTACAAGATTAGATAAAGCGTTGCCAGTTTGATGCCTGCTGGACGGAATCAAACGACTTACAGTTTGGTACGACGGTACCAATATCTTCTGCCTGACAGATTTAGAGGAACGACCGTGCATAACGTCGTCATCAGCGGCACCGGCCTGTACACCCCGGCCAACAGCATCTCCAACGAAGAGCTGGTGCAGTCTTTCAATGCCTACGTACAACAGTTCAACGCCGACAACGCCGCCGCTATCGAACGTGGCGAGGTGCAGGCGCTGACCGAGTCGAGCGCGGCATTCATCGAAAAGGCATCCGGCATCAAGAGCCGTTTTGTGATGGACAAAGACGGCATCCTCGATCCGCAGCGCATGGCGCCGCGCCTGCCCGAGCGCAGCAACGACGAATGGTCGGTGCTTTGCCAGATGGCCATCGGTGCCGCCGAACAAGCCCTGCAGCGCGCCGGCAAGACCGCCGCCGACATTGATGGCGTGATTGTCGCCTGCTCCAACCTGCAACGTGCCTACCCGGCGATCGCCATTGAAGTCCAGGAAGCCTTGGGTATCCAGGGTTTCGGCTTCGACATGAACGTGGCGTGTTCCTCGGCCACCTTCGGCATCCAGAACGCGGCCAACAGCATCCAGTTGGGCCAGGCCCGGGCGATCCTGATGGTCAACCCGGAAGTTTGCACCGGCCACCTGAACTTTCGTGACCGTGACAGCCATTTTATCTTCGGTGATGCCGCCACGGCGGTGATCCTGGAGCGTGCTGACCTGGCGACGTCCGAACATCAGTTCGACGTGGTGAGCACCAAGCTGCTGACCAAGTTTTCCAACAACATTCGCAACAACTTCGGCTTTCTCAACCGCACGGCGGAAGAGGGCATCGGCGCCCCCGACAAGCTGTTCGTGCAGGAAGGCCGCAAGGTATTCCGTGATGTTTGCCCGATGGTGGCCGAATTGATCGGCGAGCACTTGGCAGAAAACCAGCTGAGTGTGACTGATGTGAAGCGTTTCTGGCTGCACCAGGCCAACCTGAGCATGAATCACTTGATCGTGAAAAAACTGCTGGGGCGCGAGGCATCGGTGGAAGAAGCGCCGGTGATCCTCGATACTTACGCCAATACCAGCTCGGCCGGCTCGGTGATTGCGTTTCACACTTATCAGGATGACCTGCCCAAGGGCGCGGTTGCCGTACTCAGCTCCTTTGGCGCCGGGTATTCGATTGGCAGTGTGATCCTGCGCAAACGCTGAGTGTGTGGCCGGACGCGATCTACTGTGGGAGCTGGCTTGCCTGCGAAGGCATCGGCTCGGTGTGCCTGAATTACCGAGTTGTCTGGATCGCAGGCAAGCCAGCCCCCACATTGAGCGTATTTCCACGGCAATATTGAGGTAATCGATGGCAGCAGCGGACGATGCGCACCTGCTTGAACGCCTGCTCAAGGGTGAGCAGCGGGCTTATAAGGATTTGGTCAACACTTACCAGAGTGCGATGCGGGCAGTGGCGTATGCCATCGTCGGCCAGCGCCATGCCGATGAGGTGGTGCAAGATGCCTGGCTCTCGGTGGTGCGCAACCTGGCCAAGTTCGAAGGGCGATCGAGCCTCAAGACATGGTTATTGACGATCACTGCCAACTCCGCAAAGAGCCGTTACAAACAAAATCGTCGGGAAGTCCTTCTCGACGATTTGCCCTCACCCCACGGCACCATTGGCGATGACCGCTTCAGCCCGGATGATGGCCATTGGGCTGTCGCCCCTTACGCTTGGCACCAGGACACCCCGGAAGCGCTGCTGACCGAAGATGAACTGCGCAAATGCCTGGAGCATACGATTCTGAGTTTGTCAGAATTGCAAAGCAGTGTGCTGGTCCTGCGTGAACGCCAGGGCCTGGAACTGGAAGAAATCTGTAATCTTCTGACCCTTTCACTCTCCAACGTCCGTGTGCTGTTGCATCGAGCGCGGCTTAAAGTCTTCGCCACGGTGGAGCATTTTGAGGAAACGGGCGAATGTTGACCTGTAAAGAACAAGTAGCGCGTTCCAGTGACTATCTCGATGGGCAATTGACCTTTCGCGAGCGTCTGCTGGTGCGTCATCACTTGATGTTTTGTCCGAACTGCCGGCGCTTTATCCGTCAGATGCGCCTGATGCAGGCAACGCTCAAGCGTATGCCGCAGGAGCCGGTGGAGGGTGTTGATGCGCTGGCTGAACAATTGGCCGCCGAGCGGCGTAAGGATATGTAGGAGCGAGCTTGCTGTGGCGAGGGAGCTTGCTCCCGCTCGACTGCGCAGCAGTCGCAGGCTTTTGGGGG
>NZ_JALJRP010000013.1:0-130066 GCF_024519715.1 Pseudomonas sp. Pse35
CTACGCAGTCCAGCGGGAGCAAGCTCCCTCGCCACAAGTCACTGGTTGTCTGCTCTAGCTCTTAACTGACTGGCATTAGGGCAAGCGCGCGAAGGCGGAGTGTCAGTCACTGAATCTACAACTGAACCACCGCTATCGCAGGCAAGCCAGCTCCCACACGGGTCATGCATTACCCACAGAATCAGCGTCTGGTACAGATCCCCTGTGGGAGCGGGCTTGCCCGCGAAAGCGGGCTGACAGCCCGCCAGGATGTTGGATCAGACCGAGTACATACCCGTTATTCAGGTAAGGACCACAAAGTTGTGTCGATACCTAAGCCTCTAAGGCAAACCCCACCGCGGCCTGCGCATGCAACGCGGTGGTGTCCAGCAGCGGCAGGGCGCTGTGTTCGGGCTGGACCAGCAGGCAGATTTCCGTACAGCCGAGGATGATCGCCTGGGCGCCTTGTGCAGCGAGTGCCTGGATCACCCGCTGATACACCTGGCGTGACGCGTCACTGATGATGCCCACGCACAGTTCTTCATAGATGATTCGGTGCACCTCCTGGCGTTCATCCGCGTCTGGCACCAGCACGGTAAGCCCCTGGGCGGCAAGGCGGGACTTCAGGAACTCCTGCTCCATGGTGAACGCGGTACCCAGCAAGCCCACCGTCAGGGTCCCGGCCTCCAGAGCCGCCGCCGCCGTGGCATCAGCAATATGCAGGAAGGGGATCGACACCGCCGCCTCAATACGCGGTGCCACCAAGTGCATGGTGTTGGTACACAGCACCACACAATCAGCGCCCCCGGCCTGCAAGCGCCGTGCGGCATCTTCCAGGATCAGCGCGGCATCGTCCCAACGCCCGGCATGCTGAGCCTGTTCCACCGGGCCGAAATCCACGCTGTACATCAACACTTGCGCCGAGCGCAGCGGGCCAAGACGGTCGCGCACGCGCTGGTTTATAAGGCGGTAATACTCGGCGCTGGACTCCCAGCTCATGCCGCCGATAAGGCCGATGGTGCGCATAGGGTGCTCCTGAAAAAGGATAAGCCTTCACCTTATCCACTCGAGGCTGATAAGTCATACGCAGTTGCCGACCCATTCACCGGAGCAGTTCAAGAAGCGTGGGTGATCCGTCATTGTTCGGTATTGGGCGACTCGTCCATACCTGTGAGAAATGACAGTATATTTTTCTGAAACCCCCCTATTTAATCAGCACGAACGACCGAGCAGCCCCTGAGCTGATGGCGACGCTCCGTTTTCCCCTACGCCGAAAGACCGCCATTGCCGGGTGACCTTCGGATACCTCTCACATCCTGTGTTTTTGATTTCAAATAAAGTCAGCCCTACTGAAAGTTTGATTCCAGAGGAGCTTTTCATGGCAGCGCAACACTGTGAAGGCGACACCGATACCCGCCACAACAGTCATTCGTCACCGGCGCCGCTCACTATTCCCGATATCCAGCTACCTTTCGCCGTTGCACCGCCGCGTGCCGACACTGAACGGTTGCGTACGCATGCGCTTGCTTGGGCGCAGCGATACGGTTTGATCGGCAGGCGTGGCGCGCATCGGTTGACCACCACGGCACTGCTCGACCTGGGAATAGCATTGTGCGGGCGGGCGCCCACGCACCGAGCGCAGACTCTGGTGTGCTGGTACCTGTGGGCGCTTACGCTGGATGACCGTATTGATGACGGACCCTGGGCGGAAAACGGCGCGCTGGAGCATTTCATCGCCGCCGTGCAGGCATTGACCGACAGCGGCGATGCTGTGCCGTCAGGTGAACGCGGCGGGTTCGAGGACCCGATGCTGGCTGTTCTGGTCGACGACTTGTGGCCCGAGACCCAGCGTTGGGGCAGCGGGCCTTGGCGGAAGAGGCTGGCGGGGCATTTGGTCCAGCATCTGCGCGCGCAGGCGGCGCAGGTACGCATGCGAGAAACCGATACGGCGCTCGCCTTGGCTGAGTATCTGCCGTTGCGCCGGGATTCCTTCGGCGCCCTGTTCTTTTTTGATCTGATCGATGGTGCCGAAGCCCTGGACCCGTACGAGCATCCTGCGCAGGTGGAAACGTGGAGCAGGTTGCGTAAGCACGCTGCCGATATCATCGCGTGGACAAACGATATCCACTCGGTTGCCAAAGATGTGGTGTGTGGCGAGCGCTTCAATCTGGTATCGATACTCGCGCACACCGCTGGCCTGGACTGGCCTGGCGCGATAGAAGCAGCCCATCAGATGGTCAACACGGCAGTTGCTCAATTCACGGCAGCCGCTACCGAGCATGCCCATTACCCGCCGTGCGCTGCGACCGATCCGGACCGGTTGCGTCAGGTTGTCCGGGCGGCGGGGGACTGGCATCGCAGCGTTTCGCGCTATCACCTACAGGCCGATGGCTGCGCGGTACAGCACAGCCGACAAGTGGACCTGGCGCTGACTCCGCCGACCCTCAAGTCCCGCCAGTTCGAAATCGACCCGTACCCCTTGTATGAGCGTTTACGCACCACACTTCCGATCGCGTACGACGAGCCCACCGATGTGTGGCTGGTCAGTCGCTATGTGGATGTCAAAGCCGCGCTGACCCACCCAGGGGCAAGCAATCGCAACTACACCTGGCAGATTGGGCCGCTGCTGGGGCACACCATTGTGACCATGGACGGCTGCGAACACGCCCAGCACCGAGCATTGCTCACCCCGTCGTTTCGCAGCAAGGCGCTGGTGGCGCTCGAAGCGTCTGTCACCGCAGTGACCGCAGACTTGCTGGCGCGTATGCAGGGCCGGCCTCAGGTCGACCTGATTGCCGATTTCACCGCTGCGCTGCCGGTGCGAGTGATGGCTCATGCATTGGGCCTCCCGGCACACACACGAGAGGAGGTGGAGCGGCTCAAGCGTTGGTGTGCCATCGGCTTCGCGTACATGGGCAACTATCGTCAGGACCCAGCACTGTTGACCGGCGGGTTATCCAACCGAGACAGTTTTTACCACTTTATCCAGCCCTACATCGACGCTCGGCGTATAGAACCCAAGGACGACTTGATTTCACAACTCCTGGCGGCACGCATTGACGACCAGCCGTTGTCCGAGTCCTTTGTACGGTCCTATTGCGCGATCCTGATGACGGCAGGCAGCGAGACCAGTCACGGCGCCCTGGCGAATCTGATTGTCAACCTGTTGAGCGAACCTGGCGTGAAAGAGGCGGTGATCGCTGATCCAGCACTGATGGACAACGCCCTCACTGAAACCCTGCGACGCAACCCGCCATTGCAACTTGTGCTGCGGGAGGCGACTGAACCGCTGCAACTGCCCTCGGGAACAATTCCGGGTGGCGCAACCCTGGCCTGCCTGATCGGTTCAGCCAACCGTGATCCGGCCCGGTTCAGCGACCCGGACACCTTCAATATGTTGCGCGCCGAACAGGCGACCAGCCATTTCGCTTTCGGAGCGGGGCGCCACTTCTGCCTGGGCTCCATGCTCGCCCGGATGGAGATCACGATCGGTGCGCGCATGCTGCTGCAGACCTTTCCCAACCTGCGCTGGGCTCCGGGGTTCAAGCCCGAAGAGCGCGGGTTTCTCAATCGCTGCCCTGATCAATTGGAGGTCGTGCTTTGACCACATCTGTTTCCACCGAGCAACCCGGCTACACCCGCAGCTATCTCGCGGACCAACACGCAGGCCAATTGGCGAGGTTGCAAACCCTGGAGCGCGCCTTTGACCCGTTAAGCCATAAGGTTTTTGAACGATTGGATCTGCCGGACGCGCCCGCCATCCTTGATCTGGGCGCCGGTGCCGGATCGCTCGCCGGCTGGTTGAGCCAGCGATATCCCGACGCAACGGTTACCGCCACGGATATCGATACCCGCTTCCTGGTCGATATCCCCGGCATCAAGGTGATGACCCACAATGTCACGACCGATGATTTTCCTGCCGCATCGTTTGACGTGGTGCACGCCCGGGCGTTGCTGTGCCACCTCACTGACCGCGAGGAGATAGTGACGCGAGCCGCCACTTGGTTACGTCCCGGAGGCTGGTTGGTGATCGAAGATGTGAGCCTGCAACCGAGCCTCAGAACGACGAACCCGTTGTTGCGCAAAGTAGCCCAGGCCGGAATCACACTGTTGGAGCAGTCCATCGGGTCTGACATGTTCTGGGCCGATCGACTGCCTGATCGGCTACGTGACCGGGGGCTTGTCAACGTGGGGCATCGCACCCTCGAAGGCCGAATCGGCGACAACAGCCCGGCAGATGCCTTCTGGGCGGCAACCACCGCGCAGGCAGGGCCTGCATTGTTGGAACTTGGGTTACTCACCCAGGCAGAGCTGGATGCCATGGTCATGCTGCGTGCCGATCCAGCGTTCACCGACGCCGCGTTGACCTTGGTCAGTGCCTGGGGACAAATTCTTTAGCTCGATACTGTGTGGCGTGCGCGCCTCATTGCACAAAAGGAGATCCAGCATGATCCACGAGGTAGTGTTAGTCGACGCACAGGATGTACAGATTGGCGTGTGCGATAAACGCGATGCTCACCTGGGAGCTGGGCAGCTTCATCGCGCTTTTTCAGTGCACTTGATTGACAGCCGTGGGCGTCATCTGCTTCAGCGTCGGGCGGCGGATAAAATGCTCTGGGCAGGTTTCTGGTCGAATGCCTGCTGCAGTCATCCGGCACCTGGAGAGACTATTCTGGATGCCGCCTCTCGTCGTCTGCGTGAAGAGCTAGGCGTCTGGGCTTCGTGTCGAGCTCTCTATTACTTTGAGTATCATGCTTTGTTTGGCTCGATCGGCGCCGAGCATGAACTCTGTCATGTGCTGGTTGCTCAATCTGACGCTGAGGTCTCGCCCGTCCCAGAGGAAGTCAGCGATATCAAGTGGCTGACCCGCGCCGAAATAACGGCCCAGCTTGCAGAGCCCCGAGCGCCATTCACGCCCTGGTTTCGGATGCAGTGGCAGCGCCTTCTATCAGAGCATCCTTCGTTCGATGCGCCCAGGGCCGAGGCCACGCTCCCACCGCTGGGTCGCGGAGCATGAGGTAGATAGGCGTCGGCTGCCAGGTGAGTTTTTGGAACTGTTTTGCGTAGGAATACCACTGATACGCAGGTCGCCGGCCTGCCGTCAGGCGAGTAGACAAATGCCAAGTTCCCATAGGACTACCTCATGAATATTGATCCGAACATTGCGTTGGCAAGAGCATGCGCCACCAGCGTTGCACACAGGACTGTCGTTGAAATTGCTCATGCTGACGACCGCGGCGATAAGATTAAACATCGCCAAGTTTCATTGTCCATGGACCAAGTATTAAAAGGGTCAAAAGGTGCAGCCGGATTTGCCGGTTCACTGGGTTCCGGGGACCCTGCGGAGGTGACGTATGAGTTCGCCAATCGTCCCGAAACGGGGGGCACGACCAGCCAGTTCACAGAAGCACAAAAAGGCGTGATCCGTGAGACCCTGAATAATTTCAGCGATACTGCAAATATTCGGTTCAAAGAGTCTGTCAATGCACAATCCCATCATATGCAGATCAAGGTTGATGGCGGTAGCTTCAAGTGGCAGGCCCCCTGGTATACGCCCGTGTCCGATGACGAGCCCGGCAAGGTGCAGGTATCGCTGAACCAGCGCCATGCCGATGAGCTGGTAAAACCCAATAGTTTTGGGCGTCACATCATTGCAAAGGCTGTGGCCTTTAAATTAGGTCTTCCTGACCCAGCGTCTGCAGTATCGAGAAGCAACTACGCGGAAAATACGTCGGCTTACACGGTAAGGAGTCCTTTTCTGGAAACCCGCTCAGACCATCGCTTTAATAAGTTCCATGGTGATAAGACTCAGTATTCAAGTGCGCTGATGATGGATGATATTGCAGTCACGCAAGATAAATTTGGTGCGAACCTCCAAACGCGGACCGGGGATACGACGTATGGCTTTAACTCCAATGCTGATCGTGACGTATTCAAACTGCAGTCGAGCGACGACTTGCCGGTGTTTTGCGTGTGGGACGCCGATGGTAATGACACCTTCGATTTCTCCGCCTTCAGGCAAGATCAGGTTCTCAACTTGAAATCGGGCAGCTTCTCTAATGTTGGGGGAGGCCTAGGCAACGTTTCGATCGCCAATGGCGTCACCATCGAACGGGCTATTGGCGGTGCGGGCAATGACATTTTAATTGGCAATGACGTCGGTAACGAACTGGAGGGCGGCGAGGGCGATGACATTCTTTATGTCAAGGCGAACTCGGGTTTTAACCGGCTGACAGGCGGGCCGGGTAAAAATACCTTCGTTATCGGCGCGAACGACTCATCTGCCAGCTTCGCAAACACCGTAATAATGGATTTCGTCAGCGGCAAGGATAAATTGGATATTTCAGCCCTGCGCGCAGCCCACCCTCGACTCACCTTCACCCACGAATATTATCGCAGCCATAATCTCACCTTTTTGCGTTTCGATTTCGATGGCGACAAAAAAGAAGACTTCATGGTGAACATATATGGGCGAATCGCGGATTCCGATTTCCGCTTCTGACCTGAATGTTTAACGCATGTACTGGCTGGCGCCGAGCGAAATCAGGTGTGCTGCCCAAGTATTGGCTATACCTATAGCTCATTCTTACGATGATGGTCGCCAGGGAGTTCACTAATGAAGCTAAGGCTAATAATCGGCACAGTGTGCGTCGCCTCGCTCGGTTTGGTTGGTTGCGCCAGCAAAGTGGTGCAACCGAATGAATATTCAGGGTTCCTTTCCAACTACAGCCAGCTCAAGGAAGCCAAGTCACCGTCGGGGGCTGAGGTGATGCGCTGGGTTGATCCACAGCTGGACCTGAGCCGCTACACCGCGGTCTACATCGAGCCTACCCAGTTTTACCCCAAGCCCCAGGCCACTTCCCGAATTCCCGAGAGCACGTTGCGGGGCATCAATGACTATTACAACCAGGCGCTCAAGCGCGAGCTGGGTCAGTCACTGCCCGTGGCCAATGCCCCAGGCCCAGGGGTAATTGTTGTGAGAGCGGCGATTACCGCCGTGAGCAGCAAGACCGAGAGTCTTAAGCCATATGAGTTTATTCCCGTCGCCCTGGTGGCTGCGGCAGTGAGCACGGGCACCGGCATTCGCGACCAGGAAACCACCCTGGGCACCGAGGCGCAGTTCATCGATGGCGCCACTCATAAAGTGCTGGCCCAAGTGGTGCGCAAAGGCACCGGCAAGCCGCTGGCTAATGACTCCCAAGTGATGAAGGCCGACGATGTAAAAAGCGTCATCGACGGTTGGGCGTCAGACCTGCACCAGTCCTACGTGAAACTGAAAAAACACTGAGCCAAAAAAAAGCGCGGCGGGTCATCACCCGCCACGCTTTTTTTATTTCGCAAAGATTATTTTAGCGGCGTCAACGCTGGTACCTTCCACTGGCCGCTGGCAACTTCAGGCTTGGGCAGATAAATGCGCAAGACCGCGTAAAACGGGCCGGGTGGGGCCGGCAACCAGTTGCTCTGCTCAGCCTTGGGTGGCTCGTGGTGTTGCAATGCCAGGGTCAAGCCACCATCGGCATCGAGCTTGAGGGTCGGTAGCATCTGCGAGTTGATCAGGTAGCGCTTCTTGTGATTCGGCACCAGCAATTTGGTCTTGGCGTCGTACATCGTCAGCGACCAGAACGCATCAGCCGGCGGCAACTGGTCCTTGGCAAAATGCACGGTGTAGCTGTGGCGTGCACCATTGGCCGGTTTGCCCTCGCTGTCGATGACGTAGCTCAAGTGCGCGGCTTCATCACTGGAGTTGCCAAACATCCCCAACTCGGCACCGGCGTAGCGGTATAGGTAGTTGTTTTGCAGGTGGTCGCGGCTGCCGTACAAGTCTGCGCCGGTCACTTGGCGGGTGTCGACCTTGGCCTTCTTGAACGCGGCGAATTCAGCGCGGCCATCGGCGATGCCGTCTTCCAGAGCCTTGCGCTGCTCGGCGGTCAACTGGTTGACTTTGAACGGCGCGCCCGGGGCAATACCGATCCTGGCAAAGCGCGCCAGCAGATCTTTTTCATTGTCCTGGGGCGCGGCGAAGGCCAGCATGAAGTTCAGGTAGCGAAACAGCTGCGGGCCTTCGGTCATCGTCGCCATCGGCTTGGGCCATTGGATCTTCGGCACGTTGGCGGGGGCGGGTTGCTTCACATAACTGCTCAGCGCCTGCACCTTGTAGCCGCTCTGGATCTGCTTGACCTTGCTCAGGTCTTTGTCGTCAAACAGTTGAGTGCGGTAAAGGGCGTAGGCGATGTTGCTTTCGCTGTAGACCACACGGTCGATGTCCACCGGCTGCTGACCTTTCCAGTCTGGCCCGGCGATCATGTAGTGCCCGCCGTTATTGCCGGTACTGCGGGTGCCCAGGTAGGCGAAATTCTGCGTATAGAGGTCGATCAATTGCACCGAGTAATAGCGGTTGTCTTCAATCTTGGGCAGGGTCAGCACCAGCGGTTCTTTGCGCAAGTCCATCCACACGAACGAGTAGGGCGTGTCGACGTTCGGGGTGGTAACTGCGTTGTCCTTGGGGGTGAGCACCTGGGCGCTGTTTTCGATACGGTTGAACGGCGCCTTGAAGTGGGCACCGCCTTTATCAACGGCCTGGGTGTAGAGCGTCTTGTACATCTGCACCACCGGGAAGCCGTACAAGTAGGCTTCCTTGGCAATGGCCCTGGCTTCGCTGGGGCTTGCGGTGAAGTCAGCCCAGGCGCCGGAGCTCATGAGTATCGAGAGGCTCGCCAACAGCAGGCGCGTCGGTTTTCCAATCATGTTGTTGCGTCCTTCCTGAGTGCTATCTGAGAGCGTGGCGTGAAGGCGCTGAGTTTCCTGTTTTATTGGCCGGTCGTCACGTTAATCTCTGCAAAGGACCATGGGGAAGGGGCGTTAGAGCATGGATTTGACTTTGTCACGCAACTGATCGATCGAAAACGGCTTGCCAATCACCTCCATACCCTCGGGTACATCAATGTTTTCGGCATAGCCGCTGGCAAACAGGATAGGCAGGGTAGCGCGCAGTTCGCGGACCTTGGTTGCCAGTTGTTTGCCGTCCATGTCGGGCAGGCCAACGTCGGTCATCATCAGGTCGATGATCTGGTCGGTATTTTGCACCTGCGCCAGTGCTTCCCCAGCATCCGCGGCTTCGAGCACCTTGAACTCCAACTCTTCGAGGACATCGACGATCAGCATGCGCACGATGGCGTCGTCTTCGACTACAAGGATGGTGGAGGTGTGGGACATAGTGGACTTTCCTGAACAGTGAGAGCGCTGGGCTTAAAGGCAACTAGATTGTGAGTAATAACAATGCCAGCAAGTTCCGAAGCAATTGCTGGCATTGTGACCTTAGCGGCGCAAAAAGTCCCGTCCGCTTGCGTGCTGACTCACCAAGGTGCAGGCGCCATGAGCTAGACCGCATCCGCTGCCAATCAACGCACAAACATAGCGTTGAGCGACGTTATTCGGGCAAACTTGCGGTTTTCCCGCATTTGGCCAAGGCATGCCCATGACACCCGCGTCGTCCGTCGATGAAAAAAGCTTTCGTACCTTGCTGAGCCGTAACGTGGCCCTGCCCTTGGGCGTGGGCGTGCTCAGCGCGGTGTTTTTCGTCTGCCTGATTACCTATTTGCTCTCGGTGATCCAGTGGGTGGAGCACACCGACCGCGTCATTAACAACCTCAATGAGACGTCCAAACTGACGGTTGACCTGGAAACGGGTATGCGCGGGTTCCTGATCACCGGTGACGAGCACTTCCTTGATCCGTACGAAGTGGCCAAGCCGCGGATCATTGCCGACCTGCGCAATTTGCAGGATCTTGTGGCCGACAACCCGCAGCAGGTCGACCGACTCAAGCGCTTGGAAACCTTGCAAACCGAATGGAACAACTACGCACAGTCGATGATTGAGCTGCAGCGCAACAGCGGTGATTACCGGGGCGCGGTCAAGGCGGGCCGGGGCAAGCGGCTCACCGATGAAATTCGCAAGGAATATGAGGACGCGGTGGCGATGGAACAACAGTTCCGTATCACCCGTAACGCAGAGGTTACCCGCACGACGGTGATCAGTGTCACGTTGTACCTGGCGTTTGTACTGGGGCTGAGTGGTTTTCTGGCCTACATCGGCAGGAAGAATTTAATTTCACTTTCAAAGAGTTACAGCGCAAACCTCGCGTCACAACAGAAGATTGCACGGCGCCTGGAGCAAACCGCCTGGCTGCGCAATGGCCAGACCGAGCTGGCCGAGCAAGTGCTGGGCCAACTGACCCTGAACATGCTGGGACGCAATATCCTGCAGTTCTTCGCCCAGTACATGGGCTCGGCCGTCGCGGCGCTGTACGTGCGCGAAGAACACGGCGGCCTCAAGCGTGTGGCCACGTATGGCTTCTCCCGCGAGCAGGAACAACAGGAACAGTCGATCTACAGCGACGAAGGCATCGTCGGGCAGGCCGCCCAGCGCGATCGCCTGATTCGCCTGGACGATGTGCCGGTGGATTACTTCAAGGTCAGTTCCGGCCTCGGTGAAGGGGCCGCCCGCAGCGTATTGGTGGTGCCAACCAGCGATGATGACCGTGTCAATGGCGTGGTCGAGCTGGGTTTCCTGCGCCCGCTGGATGAGCGTGATATCGAACTGCTGGAACTGATCGCCGGCAATATCGGCACCTCCATCGAAGCCGCGCGCTATCGCCAGCGCTTGCAGGAAGTGCTGGCCGAGACCCAGCAGCTCAACGAAGAACTGCAAGTACAGCAGGAAGAGCTCAAGACCGCCAACGAAGAGCTGGAAGAACAGTCGCGCATCCTCAAGGAGTCCCAGGCCCACCTGGAAACCCAGCAGGCTGAGCTGGAGCAGACCAACGAGCAACTCGCCGAACAGACCCAGACCCTGGCCGAACAGCGCGACGCCATGGACCGCAAGAACATCGAGCTGAACCAGGCCCAACTGGAGCTGGAAGACCGCGCCGATGAGCTGCAGCGTTCCAGCAAGTACAAGTCCGAATTCCTGGCCAACATGTCTCACGAGCTGCGCACACCGCTGAACAGCTCGCTGATCCTGGCCAAACTGCTGGCAGATAACCCCCAGGAAAACCTCAGCGCCGAGCAGGTCAAGTTTGCCGAATCGATCTATTCAGCCGGCAATGACTTGCTCAACCTGATCAACGACATCCTGGATATTTCCAAGGTCGAAGCCGGCAAGCTGGAAGTGCGCCCGGAAAACGCTAGCGTCGAACGCCTGGTGGATGGCCTGCGCGGCATGTTCGAGCCGCTGGCAATGGACCGCAAACTGGGCTTCCAGGTGGACGTGCAGCAAGGCTCGCCAACCCTGCTGTTTACTGATCGCCAACGCCTGGAGCAGATCCTCAAGAACCTGTTGTCCAACGCCATCAAGTTCACCGAACAGGGCGAGGTCAGCCTGTCGGTGTCACGCGCGCCGGGGGAGGGCATTGCCTTTACCGTGCGCGATTCCGGCATAGGTATCGCCCCGGATCAGCAGGAAAGCATCTTCGAAGCCTTCCGCCAGGCCGACGGAACCACCAATCGCCGTTACGGCGGTACTGGCCTGGGCTTGTCGATTTCCCGTGACCTGGCCACCTTGCTGGGCGGCTATATCAGTGTGACCAGCGAACCGGGCAAAGGCAGTATTTTCACGCTTGTACTGCCTGAACAGTATGTCGAACGCGACGAGGACGCAGCGCCGATCGAGCCACCGCGTCAAGTGGTGGTCGCGCCGGCACCGGCGCCCGTCAAGGTGTCGCCATTGCCGGTGGCCGACGCCAAGCTGATCCCACGCTTTGCCGACGACCGAGAAAAAGCACCGTTCAGCACCCGCTGCATCCTGGTGGTGGAAGACGAGCCGAATTTTGCGCGAATCCTGTTCGACCTCGCTCACGAACTGGGTTACCACTGCCTGGTCGCCCACGGTGCCGACGAGGGCTATAGCCTTGCCGAGCAGTACATCCCCGACGCGATCCTGCTGGACATGCGCCTGCCAGACCATTCCGGGCTGACCGTGCTGCAACGCCTCAAGGAACACGCCAACACGCGCCATATCCCCGTGCATGTGATTTCCGTGGAAGATCGCGTCGAAGCTGCCATGCACATGGGCGCCATCGGTTATGCCGTCAAGCCCACTACCCGCGAAGAGCTCAAGGACGTGTTTGCGCGCCTGGAAGCCAAATTGACCCAGAAGGTCAAACGCATCCTGCTGGTCGAAGACGATGACCTGCAGCGCGACAGCATTGCCCGCCTGATCGGTGACGATGACATCGAGATCACCGCCGTAGGCTTTGCCCAGGAAGCCCTCGACCTGCTGCGCACCACCATCTACGACTGCATGATCATCGACCTCAAGCTGCCGGACATGCTCGGCAACGAGCTGCTCAAGCGCATGGCCACCGAGGACATCTGCTCGTTCCCGCCAGTAATCGTCTATACCGGGCGTAACCTGACCCGGGATGAAGAGGCCGAACTGCGCAAGTATTCACGCTCGATCATCATCAAGGGGGCGCGCTCGCCTGAGCGTCTGCTGGATGAAGTCACGCTGTTTCTGCACAAAGTCGAATCCCAGTTGTCCCATGACCGCCAGAAGATGCTCAAGACTGCCCGCAGCCGCGATAAGGTCTTCGAGGGGCGCAAGATCCTGCTGGTGGACGATGACGTACGCAATATCTTCGCCCTGACCAGCGCCCTGGAGCACAAAGGCGCTGTGGTGGTGATCGGGCGTAACGGCCAGGAAGCCATCGACAAGCTCAATGAAGTGGACGATATCGACCTGGTGCTGATGGACGTGATGATGCCGGAGATGGACGGTTACGAGGCCACCGCCTTGATCCGCCAGGACCCACGCTGGAAAAAACTGCCAATCATTGCCGTGACGGCCAAGGCCATGAAGGACGATCAGGAACGTTGCCTGGCAGCAGGCTCAAACGATTACCTGGCCAAGCCGATTGACCTGGACCGCCTGTTCTCACTGATTCGCGTATGGCTACCGAAGATGGAACGCATTTAAGTGGAGCAGTGTTTCTTGGATAAGAGCAGCGATATTGAGCTGCGCCTGTTGATCGAGGCGATTTACCTCAAGTACAGCTATGACTTTCGCGACTACTCGGGCGCGTCGGTCAAACGCCGTGTGGCCCATGCCTTGCGTCAGTTCGACTGCGCGACCATTTCCGCACTGCAAGAGCGCGTGTTGCACGACCCGGCCGCGTTCATGCAGTTGCTGCAATTCTTGACCATTCCGGTGAGCGAGATGTTTCGCGACCCGTCGCACTTCCTCGCGATTCGCCAGGAAGTCGTGCCGCTGCTCAAGACCTACCCGTCGATCAAGATCTGGATTGCCGGCTGCAGCACGGGCGAGGAGGTGTACTCCATGGCCATCCTGCTGCGTGAAGAAGGCTTGCTGGAACGCACCATCATCTACGCCACGGACATCAACCCCGCGTCGCTGGACAAAGCCAAGCAGGGCATCTTTTCCCTGGAGAACGTGCGCGCCTACACCGCCAATTATCAGCAGGCCGGCGGGCAACGGTCATTTGCCGACTACTACACAGCGGCTTACGATTACGCGATCTTCGACAAGACATTGCGCGAGAACGTGACCTTTGCCGACCACAGCCTTGCGACCGACAGCGTATTCTCAGAAACTCAATTAATTTCATGTCGTAACGTATTGATTTATTTCAATAAAAAATTGCAAGATCGAGCGTTTGGCTTGTTTCATGAGTCGCTGTGTCATCGCGGCTTTTTGGTGCTGGGCAGCAAGGAAACCCTGGATTTTTCCGCCTACAGCAAGCAATTCGAGCCCTTGGTCAAGCAGGAACGGATTTACCGAAAATCATGAGCGACGCGCCAGACACCCCGATTTCGGGGATCGAAGCCATCGTCGTCGGCGCTTCCGCCGGCGGCGTTGAGGCGTTGCTGAGTATTTTCGGCCAGTTGCCGAGCACCTTCGCGCTGCCGATCATTGCCGTGCTGCACCTGCCGGACGAGCGCCGCAGCCAACTGGCAGAAGTCTTTGCCCGGCGCCTGAACATCCCGGTCAAGGAGGCCAGGGACAAAGAAGCGCTGGAGGCGGGCACCTTGTACTTTGCCGGGCCCGGTTATCACCTCTCGGTAGAGCAGGACCGCAGCCTGTCCCTGAGCCAGGAAGACCGGGTGCACCATTCCAGACCCGCCATCGACTACCTGTTTTCCTCGGCGGCCG
This sequence comes from Pseudomonas sp. Pse35, assembly GCF_024519715.1. Lineage (NCBI taxonomy): Bacteria > Pseudomonadati > Pseudomonadota > Gammaproteobacteria > Pseudomonadales > Pseudomonadaceae > Pseudomonas > Pseudomonas sp. Pse35. Next base: position 14,147 of record NZ_JALJRP010000013.1, read on the forward strand.
ATGTGTATGGGCCGCGCCTGCTCGCCATTTTGTTGACTGGCGCCAACCAGGACGGCGCAAGCGGGCTGGCCCACGTCAAGCAATCGGGTGGCATTACCATCGTGCAGGACCCACAAGAGGCACGCATTGCCGTCATGCCCCTGGCGGCCCTGGCCTTGCACACACCTGACCATATTCTTTCCTTGAGCCGAATCGGCTCATTGCTGGCTTCCCTGGAACCCTTCCCATGTTAAGTACTGTCCAGGCCAAACTGCTGATCGTCGACGATCTGCCGGAAAACCTGCTGGCCCTCGAGGCGCTGATCAAGCGTGAGGATCGCCAGGTCTTCAAGGCATTGAGTGCCGACGAGGCGTTGTCCCTGTTGCTGGAACATGAATTCGCCATGGCGATCCTCGACGTGCAGATGCCTGGCATGAACGGTTTCGAACTGGCCGAACTGATGCGCGGCACCGAAAAGACCAAGAACATCCCCATCGTGTTCGTCAGCGCCGCTGGCCGCGAACTCAACTACGCCTTCAAGGGATATGAAAGCGGCGCGGTGGACTTCCTGCACAAGCCGCTGGATATCCATGCGGTCAAGAGCAAGGTCAATGTGTTCGTCGACCTGTATCGGCAGAGCAAGGCGATGAAGCTGCAAGTTGAAGAACTGGAGCGCAGCCGCCGTGAGCAGGAGCTGTTGCTCACGCGCCTGCAGGCCACCCAGGCCGAGCTGGAACAGGCGGTGCGCATGCGTGACGACTTCATGTCGATTGTCGCCCACGAAGTGCGTACGCCCCTCAACGGGCTGATTCTGGAGACCCAACTGCGCAAGATGCACCTGGCCCGGGACAACGCCGCGGCGTTTACCCTGGACAAGATGCGCGCCATGGTTGACCGCGATGAGCGCCAGATCCAGAGCTTGATCCGCCTGATCGAGGACATGCTCGACGTGTCGCGTATCCGTACCGGCAAGCTGTCGATTCGCCCGGCACGCATCGACCTGGCGCAACTGGTACGCAACCTGGTGGATAACTTCGCGCCGCAAGTGGCAGCCGCCGAGTCGTCCATGCAATTGCAGGCCGAAAGCCCGGTGCAAGGCTGCTGGGATGAGTTCCGTATCGAGCAGGTGATCACCAACCTGCTGACCAACGCCCTGCGCTACGGAGCCAAGAGCCCGGTGCAGGTGCGGGTGTATACCGAGCATGGCGAAGCGCGGGTAGAGGTACGCGACCATGGCATTGGTATCAGCGAGGAGAACCAGAAGCGTATTTTCCAACAGTTCGAACGGGTTTCGGCCAACCATTCCGCAGCCGGCCTGGGCCTGGGCCTGTTTATTTCCGAGCAGATCGTGGCGGCCCATGGCGGCACGATTGAGGTCGAGAGTCAGATAGGTGAGGGCGCCCTGTTCCGGGTATGCCTGCCTTTGGAAGTGGCCGAGTGAAATCAATCGTCACCCCGACGCAACCTCTGCGTGACCCCATGGTCGTAACTGCAGCAATTGACCGGACAAAGGCTTCCCATGAGTGAAGATGCACAAGATGTCGTACTGATCGTCGAGGACGACGAATCCATTATGTTTGTGCTGGGCGAGTACCTGGCAGGCTTGGGCTACCGGGTCTTGAAGGCGATCGACGGGGAGCAGGCCTTCGAAATCCTTGCGACCAAACCGCACCTGGACTTGATGGTGACCGATTACCGCCTGCCGGGTGGGATCTCGGGCGTGCAAATTGCCGAGCCGGCAATCAAATTGCGTCCGGAGCTGAAGGTGATCTTTATCAGCGGGTACCCGCAGGAAATTCTGGACTGCCACAGCCCCATCACGCGCAATGCGCCGATCCTGGCAAAGCCGTTCGATCTGGATACGCTGCAGGAGCATATCCAGCGGTTATTGGCGTAATACCGCACAACTTGAGACTCTGCGCATCTCGACGCTCTTCTTTTTAGGTGGCGTGACCGCCTCAGGCCCTGATCATTTCTCGGACCTTGGCGGTCAATAAATCGAAGGTAAACGGCTTGGTGATCAACTGCATGCCCGGATCCAGGAATCCCCCTCGCACGGCGGCATGCTCGGCATAGCCGGTGATGAACAATACCTTGAGTTGAGGACGAATCTGCCGGCCGATTTCCGCCAGTTGCCGGCCGTTCATACCGGGTAGGCCGACATCGCTGATCATCAGGTCAATGCGCTGTTCGGATTCAATAATCGCCACCGCCGTATTCGCATCCCCAGCCTCGATAAACCCATACCCCAGTTCTTTGAGCACAGCGCTGACCAGCACCCGAACCGCGGGGTCATCCTCGACAATCAACACCGTTTCCCCAGCATTGGCAAACGGCAGCAGTGTCGGGTTGAGCGGCGCCTGTGCCTGGGGCTCACCGATGAAGCGCGGCAGAAACAGGCTGACCGTCGTGCCTTGGTTGACTTCGCTGTGGATGGTCACATGCCCACGAGACTGACGAGCGAAGCCGTAGATCATCGACAACCCAAGACCGGTGCCTTGGCCGATGGGTTTGGTGGTAAAAAACGGATCGAACACGCGGCCCATCAGATGTTGCGGTATGCCGCAACCGTTGTCGCTGACACTCAGCTCTACGTAGTCGCCCGGGGTCAAGGTGCCGTAGGCGGCGGTAAAGACACTGTCGAGGTGGCGATTGGTGGTCTCCACGGTCAGCGTGCCACCCGTGGGCATGGCGTCGCGCGCGTTGATCACCAGGTTGAGCAAGGCGCTTTCGAGCTGGTTCGGGTCGGCTTCGGCGGTCCACAGGGCATCGCTCAGACGCATGTCCAGGCTGATGCTTTCGTTGATGCTGCGTTGCAGCAACTCGCCCATGGCTGCCACCAGTTGATTGATCTGCACGGGCTTGGAGTCAAGCGATTGTCGGCGCGAAAACGCCAGCAACCGGTGTGTGAGGCTGGCCGCGCGATTGGCGGAGGTCACACCCAGGTCGATCAGGCTGTCCAGGTCATCCAGCTTGCCTCGGGATACCCGCCTGCGCAGCAGTTCCAGGCTGCCGATAATGCCCGTGAGCATATTGTTGAAGTCATGGGCGATACCGCCGGTCAACTGGCCGACGGCTTCCATTTTCTGCGACTGGCGCAAAGCCTCTTCGTTATGGCGCAGTTGAGCCGTGCGTTCTTCCACTTGCTGTTCAAGCGTTTCCAGGGTGCGCTGCAGCCGCAGTTCACTCTCGCTCAAGTCAATCAACCGGTCCCGTGCTTCGTATTGGCGACGCCGACCGCGCAGCGCGGCGCTCACCAGGCTGATCAGGGTAATGGGGTGGAAAGGCCGCTCCAGAAACGTCACGTTGCCCAGCAAGCCACTGAGCCGGGTGGAGCCGTTCTGCTCTTTGCCGCCATGATGGGTCATCAGCACGATCGGCAGGTCGGACCACGCCGGCTGCTGGTGCAATTGCTCGAGCAGTGGTTCAAGGTCTACGCCACGCAGCGCCTCGGCGGCAATGATGAGCAGGCCGGCGCCTTGCGCCAGTTCTTCGCACACTTGCCCCAGGTTGCTGGCGACGATCCCGCTGTAGCCGGCTTCGTTAAGCATCATCAGCGCCAATGAACCATCGCGGCCCATGGGCGCCAGCACGATGGCGCGCTCGGAGATGGGGGAGAGGGCCGGCACTAGCCCTCATCCTTGAGCAGAGGGGAGCCGGCGCCCATATAGGTTGGAATGCCGCGCAGCACACCCTGGAAGTTATCCAGGGGAACACCCACGGTCATGCCACGGCTGCCGATGCGATATTCGCGGATAGTCGACTCATGGGAGCCAGTCCTTTTCTTGATGATCGAAATGGCCCGGCGAACTTTGCCCAGAGCCTCGAAGTAACGCAGCAGGATCACGGTGTCAGCCAGGTAGGTGATGTCGACCGGGGTCTGCATATCGCCCACCAGGCCGTGCTGGGCCACCGTCATGAAGGTCGCGGCACCGCGGCGGTTGAGGTACAGCAACAGCTCATGCATATGGAGGATCAACGCGTTTTCTTCAGGCATTGCGGCCTGGTAGCCGTTGATACTGTCGATGACCACCGTCTTGATGCCGCGCTCATCCACGCAGCGACGAACCCGGTGCGAAAATTCGCCGGGGGAGAGTTCAGCGGCGTCTACCTGTTCGATCAGCAGGTTGCCGGTGTCCCGTAGCGCGGCGAGATCAATGCCCATGTTTTTCATGCGCTCGAACAGCAGGCCCAGTTCTTCATCGAAGATAAACAGCGCAGCCTTTTCGCCTCGCGCCACGGCGGCGGCGGCGAAGATCATCGAGATCAGCGACTTGCCGGTGCCCGCCGGGCCGAGAATCAGGCTGCTGGAGCCGGTCTCGATACCACCGCCGAGCAAAGAGTCCAACTCCTCGATGCCACTGCTCAACGTTTGACGATTATAACCACCGCGATGCTCGGCCGCTACGAGGCGCGGGAACACGTGAATGCCGTCGCCCATGATGGTGAAATCATGAAAGCCGCCACGGTATTTCTGGCCACGGTATTTCACTACGCGGATACGCCGACGCTCGGCACCGTAGGTGGGGGTCAGTTCTTCCAGGCGAATCACGCCGTGGGCCACGCTGTGCACGGTTTTATCCAGGGACTCGGTGGTCAGGTCGTCCAGCAGCAGTACGGTGGCGTCATAGCGTACGAAGTAGTGCTTGATCGCCAGGATCTGCCGGCGATAGCGCAAGGAGCTTTGCGCCAAAAGGCGGATCTCAGACAGGCTGTCGACCACCACGCGGGTCGGCTTGACCCGTTCTACCACTTCAAAGATCTGGCGGGTGGCTTCACCCAGTTCCAGGTCGGAGGAATACAGCAGACTTTGCTGGTGATCGGCGTTGAGCAGGCTTTCCGGTGGGGTCAGCTCGAAGATATGAATATGCTCATCCAAGTCCCAGCCGTGGGATTTGGCACCCTGGCGCAGTTCGTGCTCGGTTTCGGACAGGGTGATATATAAGCAACGTTCGCCGTTCTGCGCACCGGCCCGCAGAAAATGCAGGGCCACGGTGGTTTTACCGGTGCCGGGTTCGCCTTCGAGCAAAAACACGTGGCTTCGCGATAGCCCCCCGGCAAGAATGTCATCAAGACCTTCGACGCCGGTGGCCGCCTTTTCACTCAACAGCTGTTTGGATGTACTCAAGAAGTGCCCTCAGGTCACGTACAAGTAGAGGGGCACGCCGAATGGGACGCGCCATATTCACTTGACCGTAGTGGCACGTAGCGGTTCAACGTTTTGTAAGAAATGCAGCCGTGTAGGAGCGAGCTTGCTCGCGAAGATCTGAAGGGCGCCACGGTGAACCAGGCAGTCCGCGTTATCGTTAACGATCTTCGCGAGCAAGCTCGCTCCTACAGGCCCTGCTGTAGCGCCGGATCATCCGGGTTCTGTTGCTCCAGTTGAGCGAGCAGCACCTGGACGTTCTGCAACTGGCCGGTCTCTTTCCAGTAGGTGACCAGCAGCACGCGGGCTTTGCGGTTGGCGGGGTGACGCTGGACGATTTCTTCCAACTGGCGCTGGGCCGCCTCTACTTCGTCCTGGGCGTGCAGGGTCGTGGCCAGGTCGTAGCGATAATCCGGGTTGTCCGGCGCAAGCTCCACCGCCTTGGACAGGCCGAGCAGGGCGTAGGGCCGCTCGCCATGGTGCAGCAGCCACATGCCCAGAGCATGTTGCAGGTAGGCCGATTCGGGGTGCGCAGCCAATTGTCGGGCCAGCAGTTGACGCGACTCGTCAGTCTTTCCTTGTTTGTCCAGCAGTTCGATTTGCGATACCACCGCTTGCAGGTTGTCCGGCTGCAAGCGCATTGCCTGCTCCAGGGCGTTTTGCGCCTCCGGCAGCAGGGCGCTGTGGATGTACAGGCGCGCCAATTGAATCCAGCCTTCAGCCGTTTCGGGCTGGGCCTTCAGCGTTGTCACGAATTCGTCGAGCACCTGCTGCAGTGGGCCAAAGTACAAACCCAGGGTATCGGGCGACAGGCCGAGCAAGGCGTTGGCGGCCGCAAAGCGCACCGATTGTTCCGGATCGTCCAGCACCGGGCCGAGCAGTAAGGTGCGCTGGCCAGTGGGCACCAAGCCGACGATGCTGTGAATCGCGGCTTCGCGCACCAGCGCCGACTTATCGGCGAGGTCTTTATCGGCCAGTTTCAGCGCCTGGGGGCTGGGGTAATTGGGCAGCTCGGCGTGCAAGGCGGCGCGGCGCTCGGGCAACAGGTCCGGCCGGCCGAGCTGTTGGTACAACACACGTGCGGCGCCTGGCTCGCCATTATGCGCCTGCTTCAAGGCCTTGGAATAGCCATGGGCGATGGCCGGGGGGACGGCCACTGCCGGGGTACGGGAGAAAAACCAGGTGATCAGTACGATCAGCAACAGGGCGCACAGGCCGATGATGGAGTAACGGCGAGACTTTGACATGCAGGCGTCCGAAAGCTTGGGCAGCAAAGTTCCAAGCTTCGGTCAGTGCGAGGCGAGTGTCAAACCCGCGTCAGGTCAGCACGTAGTCCGCTGGCTCCAACGCTGGCGGCAGGTTGACTTCACCCAAGGCGGAGAGGATCTCGCGCTCCAATGTCCGCAGGATAGCGTCACACGGCAAGTCGTTTTCGTCGAAGCCGAAGGGGTCTTCCAATTCATCGCCAATCGCATCCAGGCCAAAGAAGGTGTAGCTGACAATCGCGGTGAACACTGGCGTCAACCAGCCAAGAGGCTCGGCCATGGCGAATGGCAGCAAGATGCAGAACAGGTAGATGGTGCGGTGCAACAGCAGGGTGTAGGGAAAGGGCAGTGGTGTGGTCTTGATGCGCTCGCATGCCGCCTGCACCTGGCTCAGGCTGACCAGCCGGGCTTCCAGTTGGGTGTAGCGCCATTCGCTGATCACGCCCTGTTGTGCCAGGACCGAAAAGCGCGCACCGACTGCTTGCAGCACGCTGTCCGGCAGGTTGGGGTGGCTCGCTGGCACGCTGATCCACGGGTGTATCGCCCGGGCTTGATCTTCATGGCGCAAATGCGCGACCAAGCCATGGGCAAAACCGCACAGGCCGCGCAGCAGGCCAGCACGCTCGGCGGTGTCCCCCAGCACCTGGGTCTCGCGAATCAGCGAGCGCACGTCAATGACCATTTGCCCCAGTTGCTTGCGGCCCTCCCACCAACGGTCGTAGCAGGCGTTGTTGCGAAAACTCATGAAGATCGACAGTGACAGGCCCAACAAGGTGAAGGGCGTAGCGTTGACCTTGGAAAAATAGGCGGGGTGCAGGGTTTCCACCAGCACGATGACCGAGGCCAACAGCGTGACCAGCAGGCTGCGCCAGGCAATGCGCTTGGCAATGGAGCCTTTGAGGGAGAACAGGATACCCAGGACGTTGGGTTTAGGGCGAACGATCATGGAGGGCTTCTGTGGCGGAGCAGGCTGTCAGATTAGAAGCTGCTATGCATCGCGTCCAATCACTTGGATCGACCGTCTGATCAGTCAACTCAATGACTAACGTGTGAACCGGCAGTACATAACCCTGTGGGAGCAGGCTTGCCTGCGAAAGCGGTGGTGCAGTGACAGTCGGGGTGACTGACCCACCGCCTTCGCGGGCAAGCCCGCTCCCACAGAAAAGCGAAAAAGCCCCCGTGTTCACTACGGACTGGCCAAACCAGTCAGCCAAGTTGAAGGCTTTGACCATTGCCGCTGCGCCGCTCTGGAGCGACTATTTCAGCGGTTTATCGAGTTGTAAGCGTCCTGAAAATAAAAACACAGAAGGATAGGAAGCGATGCGTGAGTATTTGGCTGCCACTACCGAGTTTGATTACCAGCATACCGCCGACGCCGCACTGGCCGGCAATCTGCAGGCGCTCAATGCCTGTGTTGAATGCTGTGACCGTCACGCGCTGCCGGGGCGCATCGCGTTGTTCTGGGAAGGCAAGGACGGGCGCAGCGCCACCTCTACCTTTACCGAACTGCAGGAGCAGGCCGCACGTTTCGCCAACTTCCTGCTGGCCCAGGGCGTCAAGCGCGGTGACAAAGTGGCGGGCCTGTTGCCTCGCACTGCCGAATTGTTGGTGGTCGTGCTGGCAACGTGGCGCATCGGCGCGGTCTATCAGCCGCTGTTTACCGCGTTCGGACCCAAGGCGATTGAACATCGCTTGAACAGCTCTGGCGCAGCGCTGGTAGTCACCGATGCAGTGAACCGTCCCAAGCTGGCGGAGGTCGCCGACTGCCCGACCATCGTCACAGTCGCCGGGGCCAAAGGCGAAGGTATCGTGCGGGGCGACTACAGCTTCTGGGCCGAACTGCCCAATTACTCTTCTCACTGCGAGCCGGTGCTGCTGGGCGCAGAGGAGCCGTTCCTGCTGATGTTCACCTCCGGCACCACCGGCCCGTCCAAGGCGCTGTCGGTACCGCTCAAGGCCATCGTCGCGTTCCAGGGCTATATGCGCGACGCCGTGGACTTGCGCCCCGAGGACGCGTTCTGGAACGTTGCCGACCCTGGGTGGGCCTATGGCATCTATTTCGGCGTGACCGGGCCGTTGTCCATGGGGCACCCGATTACCTTCTACGATGGCCCGTTCACTTTGGAAAGCACCTGCCGGGTCATCAATAAATACGCGATCACCAACCTGACCGGTTCGCCCACGGCGTATCGGCTGTTGATTGCCGGTGGCGAACAGTTCGCCCGTTCGATCAAGGGCAAGCTGCGCATCGTCAGCAGCGCCGGCGAGCCATTGAACCCGGAGGTGATCCGCTGGTTCGCCGACAACCTGGGCGTGACCATCCACGACCATTACGGCCAGACCGAGCTGGGCATGGTGCTGTGCAATCACCATGGTTTGGCGCATCCGGTGCATGTCGGCTCGGCGGGTTTTGCCTCGCCAGGGCATCGCATCGTGGTGCTGGATGACAACCATCAGGAGCTGCCAGCCGGCCAACCCGGCATCCTTGCCATCGACCGCGAGCAATCGCCTATGTGCTGGTTTGCCGGGTACGACGGCGTGAAAACCAACGCGTTCGTCGGCAAGTACTACCTCAGCGGCGACACCGTGGAGCTGAACCCGGACGGCAGCATCAGCTTTGTCGGGCGCAGCGACGACGTGATCACTACATCCGGCTACCGCGTGGGGCCCTTCGATGTGGAAAGCGCGTTGGTGGAACACCCTGCGGTGGTCGAGGCTGCCGTGGTCGGCAAGCCTTGCCCGGAGCGCACCGAGCTGGTCAAAGCCTTTGTGGTGATCAGTGAGCAATACCGTGCCACCCCGGAGCTGGCTGAAGAGTTGCGCCTGCATGTGCGTCAGCGCCTGGCCGCCCATGCGTACCCGCGGGAAATCGAATTTGTCAGCGACTTGCCCAAGACCCCGAGCGGCAAGCTGCAACGCTTTATTTTGCGCAATCAGGAAATAGCCAAGGCCCAGGCGGCCGTGGCGTGATCCCTTTAAAAGGAAACAACGATGCAGATTGAAAACAAGGTATTCCTGGTCAGCGGCGGCGCGTCGGGCCTCGGCGCGGCCACGGCTGAAATGCTGGTCGCCGCAGGTGCCAAGGTGATGCTGGTGGACTTGAACGCTGACGCCGTGGCCGCCAAGGCCGAGCAACTGGGCGACAACGCCCGCAGTGCCGTAGCAGACATCAGCCAGGAAGCCGCTGCAGAAGCGGCGGTGAAGGCAGCGGTCGAGGCCTTTGGTGGCTTGCATGGCCTGGTCAACTGCGCGGGTGTGGTGCGCGGCGAGAAGATCCTCGGCAAGAATGGCCCGCACGGCCTGGCAAGCTTTGCCCAGGTGATCAACGTCAACCTGGTCGGCAGCTTCAACCTGTTGCGCCTGGCCGCTGCGGCTATCGCTGAAACCGAGGCGAATGCCGACGGCGAGCGCGGCGTTATCATCAATACCGCCTCGGTGGCGGCATTCGATGGGCAGATCGGCCAGGCTGCGTACGCCGCCTCCAAGGGCGCGATCGCCAGCCTCACCTTGCCTGCCGCACGGGAACTGGCGCGCTTTGGTATCCGCGTGATGACCATTGCACCGGGCATTTTCGAAACCCCGATGATGGCCGGCATGACCGACGAAGTCCGCAACTCCCTGGCTGCCGGCGTGCCGTTCCCGCCACGCTTGGGCAAACCCGCTGAATATGCCGCGCTGGTACGCCACATCATTGAAAACAGCATGCTCAATGGCGAGGTGATCCGTCTCGACGGTGCCTTGCGCATGGCCGCCAAATAAGGAGCAATTGCCATGAACGACCCTATTGTTATTGTCAGCGCCGTGCGCACGCCCATGGGCGGTTTCCAGGGCGACCTCAAAAGCCTGACCGCACCGCAGCTGGGCGCAGCCGCCATTCGTGCGGCGGTCGAGCGTGCCGGTATCGCCACCGATGCTGTTGACGAAGTGCTGTTTGGCTGTGTGCTGCCCGCCGGGCTTGGACAGGCGCCTGCCCGCCAGGCTGCCCTGGGCGCCGGGTTGGACAAGGGCACGCGCTGCACCACCCTCAACAAAATGTGCGGTTCCGGTATGGAAGCGACGATTCTGGCCCACGACTCGCTGCGCGCTGGCAGCGTGGATGTGGTGATCGCAGGCGGCATGGAAAGCATGTCCAACGCCCCGTACCTGCTGGATCGTGCGCGCAGCGGCTACCGCATGGGCCACGGCAAGGTGCTGGACCATATGTTCCTCGACGGCCTCGAAGATGCTTACGACAAGGGGCGCCTGATGGGCACCTTTGCCGAGGACTGCGCCGAGCACAATGGTTTTACCCGGGAAGCCCAGGACGCGTTTGCCATCGCTTCCCTGACCCGCGCACAAGAGGCCATCACCCACGGCAGCTTTGCCAGTGAAATCGTCCCGGTGCAGGTCACCGTGGGCAAGGAACAAAAAACCATCCTTCACGATGAGCAACCGCCGAAAGCCAGGCTGGACAAGATTGCCAGCCTTAAACCGGCGTTCCGTGACGGCGGTACAGTGACGGCAGCCAACTCCAGCTCGATCTCCGATGGCGCCGCGGCGTTGTTGCTGATGCGTGAGTCCGAGGCGCTCAAGCGCGGCCTCAAGCCGTTGGCAGTGATCCACGGGCACGCCGCGTTTGCCGATGAGCCTGGGCTGTTTCCGGTGGCGCCGGTGGGGGCGATTCGCAAACTGATGAGCAAGACCGGCTGGGGCCTCGACGAGGTCGACCTGTTCGAAATCAACGAGGCCTTCGCCGTGGTCAGCCTGGTGACCATGAGCAAGCTGGAGATTCCCCACGACAAGGTCAACGTGCATGGTGGCGCCTGTGCATTGGGCCACCCCATTGGTGCCTCCGGCGCACGCATCCTGGTGACGTTGCTCGCGGCCCTGCGCCAGAAGGGCCTCAAGCGTGGCGTCGCCGCTATCTGCATTGGCGGCGGTGAAGCCACGGCCATGGCCGTTGAATGCCTGTATTGAGGATGACCTATGTTGCCCAATGACGAACAACTGCAGATCAGCGACGCCGCCCGGCAATTTGCCCAGGAACGTTTGAAACCCTTCGCCGCCGAGTGGGACCGCGAGCATCGTTTTCCCAAGGAGGCCATTGGGGAAATGGCCGAACTGGGATTTTTCGGCATGCTGGTCCCGGAACAGTGGGGCGGTTGCGACACCGGCTACCTTGCCTACGCCATGGCCCTGGAAGAAATCGCCGCTGGCGACGGTGCCTGCTCCACGATCATGAGCGTGCACAACTCGGTGGGTTGCGTGCCGATCCTCAAATTTGGCAATGACCAGCAGAAAGAGCAGTTCCTCACGCCCCTGGCCAGCGGCGCCATGCTCGGTGCCTTCGCGCTGACCGAACCCCAGGCCGGCTCCGACGCCAGCAGCCTGAAAACCCGTGCGCGCCTTGAAGGCGACCACTATGTACTCAACGGCTGCAAACAGTTCATCACCTCCGGGCAAAACGCCGGGATCGTGATTGTGTTTGCGGTCACTGACCCCGCCGCAGGCAAGCGTGGAATCAGCGCGTTTATCGTGCCCACCGATTCGCCCGGTTATACCGTGGCACGGGTGGAAGACAAGCTGGGGCAGCATGCCTCGGACACTTGTCAGATCCTGTTTGAAGACGTGAAAGTACCGGTGGCCAACCGTCTGGGCGAGGAGGGCGAGGGCTACAAAATCGCCTTGGCCAACCTGGAAGGTGGCCGCGTGGGCATCGCCTCCCAGTCGGTGGGCATGGCCCGCGCCGCCTTCGAAGCGGCCCGCGACTATGCCCGTGAGCGTGAAAGCTTTGGCAAGCCGTTGATCGAACACCAGGCCGTGGCCTTTCGCCTGGCCGACATGGCCACCCAGATCGCCGTCGCCCGGCAGATGGTGCATTACGCCGCCGCCCTGCGTGACAGTGGCAAGCCGGCGCTGGTGGAAGCGTCCATGGCCAAGCTGTTTGCGTCCGAAATGGCCGAGAAAGTCTGCTCGGCCGCCTTGCAAACCTTGGGCGGTTACGGTTACCTGAACGACTTCCCCCTTGAGCGGATCTACCGCGACGTGCGGGTCTGCCAGATTTACGAAGGCACCAGCGATATTCAACGCATGGTCATCTCACGCAATCTTTAAGGAGCCGATACATGAGTTACGAAACCATCCTGCTTGACGTCCAGGGCCGTGTCGGGCTGATCACGCTCAACCGTCCCAGCGCACTGAACGCCTTGAATGCACAACTGGTCAGTGAGCTGAACCAGGCGCTGGACAGCCTGGAAGCCAACCCTGAAATTGGCTGCATCGTGCTGACTGGCTCGAAAAAAGCCTTCGCGGCCGGTGCCGACATCAAGGAAATGGCCGAGCTGACCTACCCGCAGATCTATATGGACGACTTGTTCAGCGACAGCGATCGCGTGGCCAATCGCCGCAAGCCGATCATCGCCGCCGTGAATGGCTTCGCCCTGGGCGGCGGCTGCGAACTGGCCCTGATGTGTGACTTTATCCTTGCCGGCGACACCGCCAAATTCGGTCAGCCGGAAATCAATCTGGGCGTGCTGCCGGGCATGGGCGGCACCCAGCGCCTGACCCGTGCAGTGGGCAAGGCCAAGGCCATGGAAATGTGCCTGACCGGGCGTTTTATTGACGCGGTAGAGGCCGAGCGCTGCGGGATTGTCGCGCGTATTGTGCCCGCCGATGAGTTGCTGGAAGAAGCGCTGAAAGTGGCCACCCTGATCGCTGGTAAATCCGTACCGATCAGCATGATGGTCAAGGAAAGCGTGAACCGTGCGTTTGAAGTCAGCCTGTCCGAAGGCGTGCGCTTTGAGCGCCGGGTGTTTCATGCGGCGTTCGCGACCCAGGATCAGAAGGAAGGCATGGCCGCATTCGTGGCCAAGCGGGCGCCGGAATTCAAGGATAAATAACCCTGCCAAACCCCGCAGAGCAAAGGTGGGAGCTGGCTTGCCTGCGATGGCATCGCCTCGGTTAGCTGATGGACCGAGGTGTCTGCATCGCAGGCAAGCCATAATGCCAGACGGTCAAGGCATTTTTGTAGGAGCGAGCTTGCTCGCGAGAAGCTCACAGACGCCGCGGTCAGTCAGCAAGCACGCGTTATCGTTGACGTTTTTCGCGAGCAAGCTCGCTCCTACAGAAGGCGATGGTGTCATGTCCGTTAGAGCTGGTAGTTTTTCAACTCCCTGGCAATCACCATCCGCTGAATCTCGCTGGTTCCTTCATAAATCTGCGTGATCCGTGCATCCCGGTAGTAACGCTCCACCGGGTAATCCTCCAGATACCCATACCCACCATGGATCTGCATCGCCTTGGAGCAGACCCGCTCAGCCATTTCCGAGGCGAACAGCTTGGCCTGGGAGGCTTCGGACAAGCACGGTTTGCCGGCAGTGCGCAGGCGTGCGGCGTGAAGGATCAGCAGGCGCGCAGCGTTGAGCTGGGTTTGCATGTCGGCCAGCAGGTTGGCCACGCTCTGGTGTTCGATGATTGCCTTGTCGAACTGCACCCGATCACGGGCGTAGGCCAACGCGGCTTCAAACGCGGCGCGGGCGATGCCCAGGGCCTGGGCGGCGATACCAATGCGGCCGCCTTCCAGGTTGGAGAGGGCGATGGCCAGCCCCTTCCCGCGCTCACCCAACAGATTGGCTTCGGGAACCTTGCATTGGTTGAGGGTAACGGCGCAGGTGTCTGACGCACGAATGCCCATCTTGTGCTCGGTGCGGTCGACCACGAAACCTGGGGTATCGGTGGGCACCAGGAACGCCGAAATACCTTTCTTGCCCAGGTCCGGATCGGTCACGGCGAACACGATGGCCAACTTGGCCCGCTTGCCGTTGCTGACAAACTGCTTGGCGCCATTGATGACCCATTGGCCATCACGCAGTTCGGCACGGGTGCGCAGGTTATGGGCTTCGGAACCGGCCTGGGGTTCGGTCAGGCAGAAGCAACCGATGGCCTGGCCACTGGCGAGTTCGGCCAGCCAGGTGTGTTTCTGTTCGGTTGTGCCGTAGTTGAGGATCGGCCCGCAACCCACTGAATTATGGATGCTCATCAACGCGCCCGTCGCAGCGTCACCGGCGGATATTTCCTCCACGGCCAGGGCATAGGCGACGTAATCGACATAGGTGCCACCCCATTCTTCCGGGACGACCATGCCTAGCAGGCCCAGCTCGCCCATCTTCGCCACCAGGGCGTCGTCGATCCAGCCGGCTTTTTCCCAGGCTTGGGCATGGGGGGCGATTTCGCCTCGGGCAAAATCCCGCGCCATGTCGCGGATCATCACTTGTTCTTCAGTGTATTCAAGATCTTGCATGGCTTATTTCCCAATCTGCACGAAGTCGCGGAAGAAGCTGTCCACATGGCTGGCATCCAGCGCATGGAGGGTGGGCGGGTTCCACTTCGGAGTCTTGTCCTTGTCGATGATCAGTGCGCGAACCCCTTCGATCAGGTCGCCGCGCTCGAACCATTGGCGATCCAGATGCAGTTCGAGGGCAAAGCACTGTTCCAGTGGCAAGTGGCGGCCACGGCGCAGCATCTCCAGAGTCACGGCCATGGCCAGGGGCGAGCGGGTCTGCATGAGGTTGGCGGTGGTCAGCGCCCAGTCATGGCTATCGGCCACGGTGACTTGTTGCAGCTGCTCGACGATGCTGGGCACGTCTGGCAACCCGAAAAAGTGGTCAATGGCCGGGCGCAAGGCCGCCAAGGGGGCGTCGGGCAATTGCTGCACGGCGAGCTTGGCGAGTACACCTTGCAAGTCCTTGAGCGGCGAGTCATGCCATTGCAGGCCGTCGAGTTTCTGATCCAGCTCAACCCACTTGGCGCTGTCGATGTACCAGTCTGCCAACCCGCAGTACAAGGCATCGGCCGCACGGATCTGCACGCCAGTCACCCCAAGGTAAGTACCCAACTCACCCGGAATGCGTGAGAGGAAATAGCTGCCGCCGACATCCGGGAAGTAGCCGATGGCCACTTCCGGCATCGCCAGGCGGCTGCGTTCGGTGACTACCCGCAGGTCCGCGCCTTGCACCAGGCCCATGCCACCGCCGAGGACGAAGCCGTCCATCAACGCCAGTACGGGTTTGCGGTAGTGGTGAATGGCCAGGTCGAGGGCATATTCCTCGACGAAGAAGTCCTGGTGCAGAGTGTCGCCTTGCTTGAAGCTGTCGTACAGCGAGCGGATGTCGCCGCCGGCGCAAAAGGCTTTCTCACCGGCGCCGCGCAGTACCACGGCATAGACCTCGGCATCGTCGGCCCAGGCCTGCAAATGCGCGGTTAACTGGCGGACCATGTCCAGGGTGATGGCGTTCAAGCCAGCGGGACGATTGAGGGTGAGGTGGCCGATATGGTTGCGCACGCTTGCCAGGACAGCGTCCTGCTGCACCTCGGCGTGGCTTGCTTGGGATGAAACCTGAGCAGTCATCTCTAACTCCCTGCTTTTATTGTCTTTATCAAGATGTTCGCGGGTGAACTCTCTCGTGATCGTACCAGTGCAAATTTGCCCAGTACAACCCGGAATCCTGCAGGTCGTTGTTGCATTTATGCAGTGCCGGTCAAACCACCCGGCTGGCCAGTACCTCACCGATACTGCGACGTCGGGCATGGCCCTCGGCGGCGTGGATCAGTTGCTCCAACTCTGTCGGTTCGACATCGTAGAACTGCTCCATCTCGGCCAACGCGAGCTTGAGGTCGGCTGCCGTGATGCTCGGCTCGCTCACGGCATTGGCAGAGCCCAGGATAACCGGGGCTGGCTCGGCAAGGCCCTTGGGATAACGCGTGCGCGTGGCATTGTTATAGGCCAGCGCGCAGGCGAGCAGGGCGCCGGCGCCGAGCATCACCGGCGCAAGCTCGTACCAGCCGAGGTTGACCGATGCCGGATCGGCCAGCACCAGGGTCATGGCCAGGCCGCCGGCCGGTGGGTGCAGGCAACGCAGCCAGCAGATGAGAATCACGGTCATGCCCGCCGCCAGGCAGGCGCTGCCCAAGGTGCGCCCCAGGACGCGGGCGACCAACAACGCGACGATGCCTGCACACAGGTAACTGCCCATGATTGACCAGGGTTGGGCCAGCGCCCCCGACGACACGGCAAACAACAGTACGGCCGATGCGCCCAGAGGGCCGAGCAGGTGCAGGGCCACCTCCATGCCGAACACCTGGGCACAGGCCCAGACACTGAACATCGTGCCCAGGGCCATGCCGATGGCTGCACGGCTCCATTCGGCGGGACGGGTGTTGATTGCAGCGGGTAACCAGCGAGCGAGCATTGAGAGACGGTCCATAAACAGCGGGCGAAAAAAAAGGCCTGCCTGGTTTCCCGGAACAGCCCTTTGAAGGTTCCAACATTTGGGGGAAGGAACCTGTGCAGTGTGCAGTGCTTGATAACGCGGCGCCAATGCATATTAATGAGGGTTAAATGCAAAATAAATGCAGCTAAAAGGCCTCGCCGTAGGTAATCGGCCCGGAGTCTGCGGGTGTAGCCGGATTGATCTTGCCCAGCACGCGACTATGGGTTTCTTCATTGAACAGACGCGCTTGCAGGTCTTCGCGCAGCCTTGGATCGTCGGCCAGCGGCCCCTTCAACGCCACCAGTGCGTCACGCAACGCCATCAAGCGATCCAGCCTGGGTAAAGGGAGGGTTAACAGGTTTTCTCGCACGGCATTGTCCTCTCGATGAAGTAAGCCATCGCGCGCGGGCAGCCTACAACGTCCTTGTTGTCATGAAGTGCCCTGGCCCAAGCGTTTCAGGGCAGTCCTGGCGGTCGGGTGGTAGATAGTAAGTGCACGTGGCAGCGAGTCTACAGTTGGGCTCCGAGCACCGGAAGGGAAAGTGCACCAGCCATTACGCAAACAAATGTAGGTGTTTTCTTGGTACCTATGATGAAAGTCGCCCACTCGTGGAGGAGTGGGCGTTCTTTCTTACAGTGCAGCGGGCAAAGCACTCAAGGCGTCGTGGTTTTTGCCAAGTGCAGCAACACATACGGATTTTTGTCGAACGCTGCGGTGAGCGTCGGCGTGATTGAGCGCAGGCGCGGATCGTCCAGTGCCTGGAAGTCAGCCTGGCTCATGACCAACCATGCCGGCGCCTGGACCGGTTTCAATTCGGCAGGCAGTTGGGTAAACAGCGGCACCTTGTCGCAATCGAAGTTGACCATGAACTTGATAGCTTTCGCGTCTTTGCCCAGTGCATGCAACACCAGCGGCGCTGGTTGCTGCTGAACGTGTGCCTTGACGGCAAGGCTGAAGGTGCGGGTGTCGTACACCTGACGTTCCAGGGGTTCAACCACCATGATGTAGGTGGTCCAGAGGGCGAGCACGGCGGCCAAGGCGGGGCCGTAGGTGCGCAGCCGCGAGCGGAGCAATGCCAGCAGGGCCAGCACCTGTAGCGTGCCGAGCACGACGAAGATCAGCTCAAGGTCGGCCAGCGGTTCCGGGTAGCGCCGCCGCGCCACCATCAAGCCAATGGCCAACAGCGTTGGCAACAGCGTCCAGATGCCCAGCATCAAGGCGCGTAGCCACGCAAACTGTCGCCCTTGCGTGACCGCGAAGGGGTACGCGGCAATGATCGCGGCCATCGGCAGCATCGGCAGGATGTAGCGCGCTTTCTTGGCTTGGGGTACCGACAGGCCCAGCATCACCAGCACAGCCGCTGCCGCGCAGTAGAGCACTAGCTTCAAGGCCGGGGCCGGTGCGCGTCGACCGTCCATCAGCACCGCCAGCAGCACTAACAATGCCAGTGGATAGGCCAGGGCGTAGTTGCCCAGGGAGCTGGTGAAGTAATACAGCACGCCGCCGGAGCCTTCGCTGCCATCCATGCGCCCCAGGAACTGCATGCGAATCACATCATGCATGAAGTCTTCGCCGCCGCTGAGCTTGGCCAGCAGCAACAACAGGCCGACGCACGCCGCCAGCAGCGCCAGTGCCAGCAGGCCGAAGCTGAACAGCTGGCGCCACTGACGGTTGATCAGGTAGTAGCTGCACAACACGCCCGTGGGGATCACCAGGCCAATCGGGCCACGAATGGCAAACCCCAACAGCAGCAGAAAAAACACCCAATGCAGGCGCTTGGCTGCAGCGAAATGGTCATGGGCATAGCCCAGGTAGAACACCGCCAACGCCACGGCGGCGAGCATCTGGTCGAGGGAGACTGCGCGGGTTTCGCTGACGAAGGTACTGCTGAGCAGCAGCATCGCAATGCTCAGCAGGCCCCAGCGCGGCGAGTAGGGCGCGGTGAGGCGATAGACCAGCACCACGATCAGCGCCGACGCGACCGCCGTGGGCAGCCACGCTGTCAGGCTGGTGACCTGACCCAAGGGCAACGACAGCAGCCATGTCAGCAGGGTCGACGTTGCCAGGTAATCGGCATACGGCTGACCATAGGTGGTGGGAAAGAAACTCGGGCCATGGCGCAGCATTTCCTGGGCAAACAGCACAAAGCGCGAATCAAAGCCGATGATCGCCTGGTGCCAGTTGCCGACGATAAACAGCAGCAGCGCCAAGAGCCCAAGCCCCAGGGACTGGCGACGGATCGTTGCACGCTGCCCGGACGGTAAGGCGATGTTCACTTAGCAAGCGTCCTTGACCTGTTCCACCCAGTTTTGCTGGGGGATCGGTAACTCGCAGGAGTCGCCGCGGCCGATGGGGAAGTACTTGAGGCCTTTGCGCGTCAGGCGCTCGCCGTCGTACAGGTTACGGCCGTCGAAGATCACCGGGGTTTTCAGGCGCTGGTGAATCAGGTCAAAGTCCGGCGCCTTGAATTGCTGCCATTCAGTGCACACGATCAACGCATCGGCGCCGCCCAAGGTGGATTCCGGGGTGCCCATCAGCATCAGGCGCGGGTCATCGCCGTAGATGCGTTGGGTTTCCTGCATGGCTTCAGGGTCGAAGGCGCGCACATTGGCCCCGGCAGCCCACAGGGCTTCCATCAGCACGCGGCTGGGGGCGTCACGCATGTCATCGGTGTTGGGCTTGAAGGCCAGGCCCCACAAAGCAAACGTCTTGCCCTTGAGGTTGCCCTGGAAGAACGCGTTGATGCGCTCGAACAGCTTGCTCTTCTGGCGCTGGTTGATGGCTTCCACGGCTTCGAGCAGGTCGCTGGAGCAGTTGGCCTGCTTGGCGCTGTGGATCAGGGCGCGCATGTCTTTGGGGAAGCACGAGCCGCCATAACCGCAGCCAGGGTAGATAAAGTGGTAGCCGATGCGTGAGTCGGCACCGATGCCCAGGCGCACCGACTCAATGTCGGCACCCAGGTGTTCAGCCAACTCGGCGATCTGGTTGATGAAGCTGATCTTGGTGGCCAGCATGCAGTTGGCGGCGTACTTGGTCAGTTCGGCGCTGCGCAGGTCCATGAAGATGATGCGATCGTGGTTGCGGTTGAAGGGCGCGTACAGGTCGCGCATCACGTCGCGCACCTCTTCACGCTCGCAGCCGATGATGATCCGGTCCGGGCGGCGGCAGTCGGCAACGGCGGAGCCTTCCTTGAGGAATTCCGGGTTGGAGACGATATCGAACTGCAGCTCACGGCCGGCGGCGCGCAGGTTATTGAGGATGTGGTCGCGCAATGTGTCGCCAGTTCCGACCGGTACGGTGGATTTTTCCACCAGGATCACCGGCGCCACGCGATGGCGGGCTACCGCATCACCCACCGACAGCACGTATTTCAGGTCGGCAGAGCCGTCTTCATCCGACGGCGTGCCCACGGCAATAAACAACACTTCACCGTGCTCGACGGCGAGTTTTTCGTCGTGGGTAAAGCGCAGGCGCCCGCTTTCCAGGTTGTCCTTGACCATGGCTGCCAGGCCCGGCTCGAAGATGGTCACATGCCCCTTCTGCAGCGATTCGACCTTGTGCTTGTCAACGTCCATGCAAATGACATCGTGACCGACTTCGGCTAATACCGTGGCCTGGACCAGACCAACGTAACCACTACCAAATACACTGATTTTCATGGGGTATTCCTGGGACTTGAGGTGCTAGCACGACGAGAGTTGATAACCAGTACGCCGAGGATGACCAAGGCCACCCCCAAGGTTTTTGAAAGCGAAAAAGTTTCGTTGAACGCCGGCAGGCTGGCGGCCAGCAAATACACCAGCGCGTAGCTGATACTGAGCAGCGAATAGGCGCGGCCCAGGGGTAAGTGCTTCAGTGCGCCGAGCCAGCACAGCATCGACAGCGCATAGGCGATGATCGCCAGGATCACCACGCCCAAGGCGCCCAGGTCGATGCTGTTATCCGTGAAGGCAGCCAGCCATTGGGTGGGAAGCGGCAGGCGCGTCATGCTCCAGCGCATGCCCAGTTGGGCACCACTCACCAGGCCGACACTGCCCAAAGCCAGGGCGAAACCCCGCACGCGACTCATACCTGGCGCCCCAGCAAGACCACGCCGGCAATCACCAGCCCCACGCCCAGCCAATGACGAGCATCAATGGGTTCATGAAACACAAAGCGCGCCATCAGCGTGACCAGCACAAAATTCAGGCTGAGCATGGGGTAGGCAATGCCGACTTCCAGGCGCTGCAACACCAGCAGCCAAACCAGCAAGCCCAGGCCCAGGCACACCAGCGCCGACCACAACCACGGCGAGCGCAGTTTCAGTGCCCAGCCGTCTGGCACGCCGCGCCAGCTTTCCACGGCGAATTTTTGCGAGACCTGGCCCATGCAGGTCAGCAGGCAGGCCGTGAGCAGTAGCAGCAGGGTGATCATGGCGTGACCTGCGGGAAAATCAGGATCACGATCTTGCCTTGCGCATAACGCTTGCCGTCAGTGGGCAGCAGTGCGAGTTCTTCTTTTTCGCCGGTGCTATTGACGCGCATCACCACGCCCACCGCGCCGGTACGCCGGGTTTCGGCCATCCACGCCTGGATGCGGTTACGGTCGACCAGACGCGGGGCCGTATCCTCGTAAGCCAGGCCGTACTTGACCTCACCCGAGGTGTTGTACAGCGTGATATCGGGACGCTTGAGGCGCCAGGACAGCGCCGAGGCGGCGCCCAGGTCGTTGCTCAGCAGGGCAACGCTGGGTTGCAATTCGTCGATGTGATCAATGATGAACTGGTCCGGGGTCTTGTTGTAAACCACCGAATGAGGCAACGCCGCAGGCACCAGCAGCACCAGCAATCCACTGCCGATCAGCGGCGCGGCCCACAATGCCAAAGGGCGCGCCGCTTGCAGCAGATTGACCACGATCCAACCGAACAAAAAGATGAACACCAGCACCAGGCTGAGGGTTTCTTCTCCCGGTTCGTATACCGGCTTCTTCAACTGGAACCAGCTGAGGGCCAGCAAGACCAGCACGCCGATCACCAGGTTCAACCAGCCATTGATGCGCAGAACGCGGCCGTGGCCTTGAGCCAGTTTGTCGCTCAGGGCCGAGCCCATCAGCAAGGCCAGGGGGAGCATGCACGGCATAATGTAGGAGGGCAGCTTGCCTTTGGCCAAGCTGAAAAAGGCCAGGGGCATCAACAGCCACAGTAGCAGGAACGCGGTTTTCGGCACACGCCGTTGCAGCCAGGCCTGCTTGAACGCGGACGGCAATAGCGCAACCCACGGCAGTGCGAACCCTACCAGCAGCGGCAAGTAATACCAGAAAGGTTCGGCGTGCTGGGCGTCTTCACCGGCAAAGCGTTGGATGTGCTCGTGCCAGAAAAAGAAATGCCAGTAGTCCGGCTCTTGCAGGTGCACAGCCAGGGCCCACGGCACGCTGACCGCAATCGCCACCACCACGGCAACAGGGCCAAATTTGCACAACTCGCCAAAACGTTTTTGCCAGACGGCGTAGGGCAGGGCGACCAGCACCGGCAGCAACCAGGCCAGGAAGCCCTTGGTCATGAAGCCCATGCCGCACGCCAGGCCCAGCAAGGCCCAGGACCACAAGCGCGCACGCCGCGTGGTGCTGTCGAAGCAGAACCACAAGGCCACGCCGGTCAGGTTGACCCAAAAAGTGAACTGCGGGTCCAGGTTGGCATAGCCGCCCAGCGCAGCCACGCTGACGAAACTCATGTAGAGCAACGTGCTGACCAGGCTTTTTTGCGGATCATTCCACAACCGGCGAGAGACCAGATACACCAGCAGAATGCTCAAGCCGGTGCTCAACGCCGAGGCAAACCGTACGCCGAACAGGTTCTGGCCGAAGATCGCCTGGCCCAGCGCGATCATCCAGTAGCCGGCCGCAGGTTTTTCAAAGTAGCGAATCCCCATGAAGTGCGGCGAGGCCCACTTGCCGGTCATCAGCATTTCCTGGCTGATTTGTGCATAGCGGGTTTCATCGGGAATCCACAGGCCATGGGTGGCCAACGGCAGCAGGTAGAACACCGCAAACGCGAGCAGGAGCAGGGGCAAGGCCCAGCGGCGGATCATGCCTGCTGTACTCCAAGCCAGCCCTCGCGGCCGCTCAAGGCGCCGCGTACCAGCTGTTGCTGGGGCAGGGTGGTCACATCCGTGGGCAACAGTTCGCCCAAGGGTTTGAAATCAATGCCGCGCTGCCCTGCCTGGGCGAGCAACTGGCGAAAATCATTGGCCATCAGAATCCCTTCTACTTCTGCGTGGATCGTATAGACGTTCAGCTTCGACGCGCTGAACCTGTCGAGAATGAAACGGTTGAAATCGTTGGCAGCCACCACCGGCCCGACGACTTCGTCGAAGGTCGGCAGGTCTACCGGAATTTGTGGGGTGCCCGCACTGCCATCGGCCAAGGTTGGTCGAAACAGGCTGGTGCCCCGGCAATCGCTGTTGTAGCGAAAGTTGAAGCCTTGCTTGGCTTGCACCACGCGCTCATCGGCACGCCAGCCGGCGGCCGCTGAACAGTCGACGCGCTCGCCGAGGATGTCGCTCAAGGTGTCTACGCCGCGCCGAATCTGCTCGACCAGCTGTGCCTCGCTCCAACGCCCGGTGTTGGCCTGCCAGCCATGGTGGTCCCAGGCGTGCAGGCCGACTTCATGCCCGGCGGCCTTGGCCTGGCGCATCAAATGCCCCAGGTCGCGGCCAATCGGCTTGCCTGGCCAGGCGGTGCCGGCCAGCAAAATATCCCAGCCATACAGGCCGGCAGCGTTGGAACGCAGCATCTTCCACAAAAACTGCGGGCGGATCAGGCGCCACAAGTGGCGCCCCATGTTGTCCGGCCCGACACTGAAGAAGAACGTCGCTTTGACCCCAGCTTCGGCCAGGGAGTCGAGCAACCGTGGCACACCTTCACGGGTGCCGCGGTAGGTGTCGACGTCGATGCGAAGACCTGCCTGCATTACTTTTTATCCGCAATTTCAAGCATGGCTTCACGCAAGAAGAAATCGAGCGTGTTGCCGATGGTTTCGCTCATCTGCACGCTCGGCTCCCAGTTCAGCAGGCGCTTGGCGTTTTCGATGCTCGGCTTGCGGTGCGCCACGTCCTGGTAACCTGTGCCGTAGAACGCCTTGCTCTCGACGTCGCGGAAACCGGCGAACGGCGGGAAATTGTGGCGCAGTGGGTGAGCCTCGAACTGACGCAGCAGTTCTTCGCCCAACTGGCGAATGCTGGCTTCGTTTTCGGGGTTGCCGATGTTGATGATCTGGCCGTCGCAGACGCCATTGTCGTTATCAATGATGCGCGCCAGGGCTTCGATGCCGTCGGCAATGTCGGTGAAGCAACGCTTCTGCTCACCACCGTCGAACAGACGGATCGGCGTGCCTTCCACCAGGTTCAGGATCAGCTGGGTAATGGCGCGGGAGCTGCCGATACGCGCCGAGTCCAGGCGGTCCAGGCGCGGGCCCATCCAGTTGAATGGACGGAACAGGGTGAACTTCAGGCCCTTGTCGCCGTAGGCCCAGATCACGCGGTCCAGCAGTTGCTTGGAGACGGAGTAGATCCAGCGTTGCTTGTTGACCGGGCCCACCACCAGGTTGGAGGTGTCTTCGTCGAAATACTGGTCTTGGCACATGCCATAGACTTCGGAGGTCGACGGGAAAATCACGCGCTTGTTGTACTTGACGCAGTAGCGCACCAGCTTGAGGTTTTCTTCGAAGTCCAGTTCGAACACGCGCAGCGGGTTACGGGTGTATTCGATCGGCGTGGCGATGGCCACCAGCGGCAGCACCACGTCGCATTTCTTGATGTGGTACTCGATCCACTCGGTGTGGATGCTGATGTCGCCTTCCACGTAATGGAAGTTCGGGTGGCTGCGCAGGCGCTCGATGGCGTCGGAGCCGATGTCCAGGCCATAGACTTCGTAGCGGTCGTCACGCAGCAGGCGCTCGGACAGGTGGTTACCGATAAAACCGTTCACGCCCAGGATCAGCACACGGGTACGGCGCGGCTTGCGGCCCGACTCGGCGCCGCGCAGCACGGAACCGTCTACCAGGCCCAGTTCATCGGCCAGGGACGGGCCGGCCAGGTACAGGCCGTTTTCGTTGCGCTGGCCGAACTTGACCACCAGGGAATCTTCACCGCAGGCAATGCGCAGCGGGTTGACGCTGATTACACGGCCAGGCGCCAAACCTTCGTTGCCCTTGACCACGTCGGCTTGCCACACGATCAGCTTGTGCTCGCCCACGGCGCAGAAGGCGCCGGGGTACGGCTGGGTCACTGCGCGTACCAGGTTGAACAGTTGCTCGGCAGGTTTTTTCCAGTCCAGCTTGCCATCGGCGGCGGTGCGACGACCGAAGTAGGTGGCTTTGCTCTCGTCCTGGGCGGTTTCGCTCAGCTTGCCCTGGGCCAGCTGTGGCAGAGCATCGCGCAACAGGGCAGTGGCCGCCTCACGCAGCTTGGCGTGCAGGCTCAGGCCGGTATCGCTGCGCTCGATGGTGACTTTTTGCTGGGCCAGGATGGCGCCGGCATCGGCACGCTTGACCATGCGATGCAGGGTCACGCCGGTTTCGGTTTCGCCGTTGACCAGCACCCAGTTGGCCGGGGCGCGGCCACGGTATTTAGGCAGCAACGAGCCGTGCAGGTTGAACGCGCCTTTGCGGGCGGTGGCCAACAGCGGCTCGCTCAGCAGGTTGCGGTAGTAGAACGAGAAGATGTACTCCGGGTTCAGCTTGGCGATGCGTTCGATCCACAGCGGGTGGTTGGCGTCTTCCGGTGCATGTACCGGGATGCCATTGCGGGCGCAAAGTTGGGCGACGGAACCGTAGAAGTTGTTTTCCTTGGGGTCATCGGCATGGGTGAACACGGCGGCAATGTCGTAACCGGCGCTGAGCAGCGCTTCAATGCCTGCGCAGCCAATATCGTGGTAGGCGAATACAACAGCTTTTGAACTCATGACTGGACCTGATCCGAAGAAGAAGTAGAAGTATGGGAAGACACCAGGCCGTCGACCACGACGACTGGAGCCGGTGCTGCCGGTTGGTTGCGCAGCACTTTTTCAATAAAGAAGCGTGGGCGGGCACGTACATCGCTGTACATGCGGCCCAGGTATTCGCCCAGCAGGCCCATGCCGATGAACTGGCCACCGGTGAACACAAACAACACCGCAAACAGCACGAACAGGCCATCACCGGCCCAGTCGGCGCCGAAGGCCAGGCGCATGACGATCAGGGCAAAGGCAAACAGCACGCCCAGCGCCGCCAGGCTGAAACCGACGATGGACAGCAGGCGCAAGGGCGTGGTGGTCATGCAGGTCAGCAGGTCGAACATCAGGCTGATCAGGCGCATGGTGCTGTATTTGGATTCGCCGTGCTCACGTTCGGCGTGGTGCACCAGGATTTCCGTGGTGTGGCGGGCGAAGCCGTTGGCCAGGATAGGAATGAACGTGCTGCGCTCACGGCAGGCGAGCATGGCGTCGACGATGGTGCGGCGGTAGGCACGCAACATGCAGCCGTAGTCGGTCATGGCCACGCCGGTAGAACGTTGCACGGCGAGGTTGATCAAGCGCGACGGCCAGCGGCGGAAGGCCGAGTCCTGGCGGTTATTGCGCACAGTGGCAACCACGTCGTAGCCCAGGGCAGCTTGCTCGACCAGGCGCGGGATCTCTTCCGGCGGGTTCTGCAGGTCGGCGTCAAGGGTGATCACCACTTCGCCACGGCACTGTTCAAAGCCGGCCATGATCGCCGCGTGCTGGCCGTAGTTGCGGTTAAGGATCACCGCTACCACATTGCTGCCGTCTTCCGCGGCGGCGTCTTCGAGCAGTTGGGCCGAGTTGTCGCGGCTACCGTCATCCACCAGGATGATTTCGTATTCGTAGGCCAGATGCTTGCAGGCTGCCGTGGTGCGACGCAGCAACTCAGGCAGGCTTTCTTGTTCGTTGTAGACCGGGATAACGATCGACACGCAATGAATAGGGTAGGGTTTCAAAGATTCATGACCTCGGGCTAAAGCGACTTCAAGCGTGAAAACGGCAGCGTTCATTGGGCAAAACTACAGCCCGCAGGTTACAAAACGGGGCTAAAGATGATGCGTTTTCAATAGGTTAGTCGATAATCCACGGATTGCTCTCAAGTGTTGCCTACAAGGTTAAGCGCAAAAATGTGCAACGAATATGAAAGGCGGATGAAAAACTCGTTTATTTGACAGGCAGACAGCTAGGGTTCAGCTAAGTAATCAAGGCGTTACATGTAGGTCTCACAGGGCGACATCGGAGCTTCGTACAAGACGCTTGGTTCAATCTGAGCGAGGCGATCAGCCCAATGCTCGCCCTTCAACAATCTTCTCTGCATTAGCGCTCAAGTGCCGGTAAAGTAAGCCCTCTCTTGCCAGGGTACTCGGATGAATAGCGTGCAGCTTTTACGCGGCCAGTTGCGGCCAGCGCTGATGGGATTGTTGATGACGGTGGCCTGTGTCACCAGCGTGCGGGCCGATCAAGGCGTCGCGCTGACCCCACTGGACCAGGTGCCGGACGGGGTGGAAGTGCGCGGCAAGCAGGTCGCGGCTTATACCTGGGATGACCGCCAAGGCAAAAACCTGCTGGTACTCGCCGAGCAAGTCGGTGAGCGCGATGACGATGGTACCCAATCGGCCTTTGTCTACGCGGCGCAATACGTGCTGGGTGGCGAGCGCCCCAAGCGCGTGTGGATGCTGTACGACGATGTACAGCACTGCGAATTCGACGCAGGGCTGCGCTTTGACCGGGCTGCCACCAAGGTCACCGACCTGCTGGGCGACGGCAATACCCAGGCCACGGTCGGTTATTCGCGGGCCTGCACCAGTGATGTCAGCCCCAACGAATTCAAGTTGATCATGCATGCCGGCAAGTCCGAGAAGTATCGTCTGCGTGGCCTTGACCGCGTGGGCGCCAGTTGGTGGGACGAGGACGCTGGTGCCTTGCGCGGCATGCCCCTGCCCACCGACTGCAGCGTCGCGGCGCAGCAAGCGCTGGTCAGCCAATACAAGGAGCAGGGCACCGAACTGCCCCTGCCAGGCTGCTATGGCGACGAGAAGGACTTTGCCAAGGCGCCGGACAGTTACCTCGCTTTTATGCGCCAGCAGTGGTTCGCGCTGATGCAGCAACAGGACGCTGACTGGAGCCAATCCCAGGCCCAACCCCAGGCAGCCAGCGAAGACGACGAATCGGCCCCGTGATTTTGTGCCAGGGCCGGTCCTGGGTTAGACTCGGCCTTCGCCAATCCACTAAATACATCGACTAATCAAATAGTTGGTCGGTGTATTTAATCCAAAGGCTGATCTACCTTGACCGAGTCCATTTGCAACCCACTGACCCTATATCTCACCCGCCTGGCGCCTTCCAGCCAACTGACCATGCGCTACGTGCTGCAGGATGCCGCCGACCGCTTGGGTTTCGAAGACCTCAACCTCGAAGAGATTGACTGGCACCTGCTGCAGCCTGAACACGTCATCGCACTGGTGGCTGCCTTGCGCGAGGACGGCTTAGCGCCGAACACTTCGTCGCTGTATGTGAATGCGGTGCGCGGGGTCATGAATGAAGCGTGGCGCATGAGCTTGATCAGCCAGGACCACCTGTTGAAGATGCGCTCGGTCAAGGCCACACCTGGCACGCGCCTGAGCCAGGGCCGCAATCTGCGCCGCACCTTGATCCGCGAGATGCTCGACGTCTGCGCCGCCGACCCTCGGCCCCAGGGCCTGCGGGATGCAGCGGTGATCGGCCTGTTATATGGCTCGGGCATGCGCAAGTCGGAGTCGGTGAACCTGGACTTGGCACAGGTCAACTTTGACGAGCGCAGCTTGCGCGTGATCGGCAAGGGCAACAAAGAGTTGGTCAAGTACGCGCCGGACTGGGCGTTTGCCAAGCTGCAAGCCTGGCTGGCGTTTCGTCGCGAGCACCTCAAGGAAGGCGAGCAGGACGACAGCTTCCTGTTCAACCGCATCCGGCGAGGCAGCCATATCACCCGAGAGCGGATCACCAAGCATGCGATTTACTACATCGCGCGCCAGCGCGGCGATCAAGTGGGGGTCAAGATCATGCCCCATGATTTCCGTCGTTCGTTTATCACCCGGGTGATCGAGGAGCATGATTTGTCGATTGCGCAGAAACTGGCGCATCACACCAACATCCAGACCACTGCCAGCTATGACGTGCGTGACGACAATGAGCGCCGGCGGGCGGTGGACCGATTTGATTTGTAGGCTTGTGGATACGCCACGATTCAAATGTGGGAGCTGGGTTGCCTGCGAAGAGGGCCTCACAGGCAACCAGAATGTTGAATCTGCCTGCTCCTGTGCTCAAGAGGAAGGCGGGACGCTTGAGGTCAAGTGAGCCGGTAAGCGCCGCAACGTCCACAAGGTGGTCAGCATCGCGGCAAGCGCACACAGCGCAATACCGATCAACATCGGCGCCGGCGTATGGTCGGCAAAGATACCCACCAAGGTCATCGCCACAGCCGCTGTGACCATCTGGATCGCACCCAGCAGTGCAGACGCAGAACCTGCCACCGCACCATGATCCTCCAGCGACAGTACCCCGGCCGCCGGCAATAGCAGGCCAAGAAAGCCGAAACCGATAAACAACAGCCCCATCATCAAGCCCAGGCTGTCACCCCACAGTGTGGTGCCCGCCAGCAAGCTCATGACCGCCGCCACGCCCACCACCGACCAGCGAATCAACGGCGCCAGGCCAAAGCGGGCGCTGAGGCGGGCGGTCAATTGGCTCATGGCGAAAAACGAGGCCGCGTTGAGCGCAAAGCACAGGCTGAACTGGGTCGGTGTCAGGCCAAAAAACTCGATGTACACGAAGGGCGCGCTGCCGATGAACACGAAGAAGGTGGCCAGACCAAACCCGCACACCACCGACAAGCCCGTAAAGACCGGGTCGCGGAGGAGGGCGCCATAACTGCCGAACGCCTGGCCCAGTGTCTTGCCCAGGCGGCGCTCGGCCGGGTGGGTTTCTGGCAGTTGTACTGCGGTCATCACCAGACACAGAACGGCCACCACCGCCAACACGGCAAACACTTCGCGCCAGCTCCAGATCGAAATCACCACGCTACCGGCCAGTGGCGCGAGGATCGGCGAAACACTCATCACCAGCATCAACAAAGCCATCAGACGCGCCGCTTCATGGCCGGTGTACAGGTCACGGACAATCGCCCGTGGAATCACCATCCCCGCACAGGCACCGAACGCCTGCACCGCACGAAAGCCAATCAACACTTCGATGGTCGGTGCCAGCGCGCAGCCGACACTGCCAATGGCAAAGATCACCAGGCCCGCATAAATCGGCGGTTTACGCCCGAACACATCGCTGAGGGGGCCGTAGAACAACTGGCACACGCCGATAATCATAAAGAACACCGTCAAACTCATCTGCACGGCCGCCGGCGAGGCCTGGAGGCTGGCGCCCAGGGTGGGCAGCGCCGGCAGGTAGATGTCGATTGCAAACGGGCCGACGGCGGTGATCAAGCCCAGCAACAGGGCGAGACGGGCGATACGTTGAGGCATTTGGCAGATCCAGGTAGAGCAACGGACGGTCAGCTTAAGGGAACCGCGCAGATCCGCAAACTTAGGCTTCACTAACAAGCAACAGCTGCCGATACAGCTAGCAGCGACATTGAAACGGTTGGGTTCCCAACCGGCGTTCCTGGCACGGGGTACCACTATGACGATCAAATTACGCTTGGTGCTGTTGATTGCGACCGGGTTGCTCACGGCTTTGATCATGAGCCTGGCTGGCTACCTGGGCAATACGCGGATGGCCGATGCGGTACAGGACAACGACGTCAGCATGACGGTACTGCGCAACCACATGGAAGCCGACATGATGCACGACGCCCTGCGTGCGGATGTACTGTCGGCGATGTTGGTCGGGCTGAGCAAAAGCACCAGTACGCCGGCCGAGGTCAACAGCTCGATCAAGGAGCATGCCGAGCACTTTCGCGAGGTGCTGGCGGACAATCTCAAGCTGCCGTTGGACGCCTCGATCAAGGCCAGCCTGGAAAAAATCAAACCCAGCCTGGACACCTACATCAGTGCCGGCGAGCGCATCGTCGCGCTGGCCCTGGAGAATCCAGAGGCCGCACGAGGGGAACTGCAGACCTTCAATGCCGCGTTCAGCCAGTTGGAAGAACAAATGGCGGCGTTGAGCGAACTGATCGAAAACAATACCCAACTCACCAGCACTGGTACCCGTCAAACCATCAGTAACGCTAACTGGACCTTGATTATTGTATTGGGGGCGAGCCTGCTGTTGCTGCTGGCACAAGGACGTTGGGTGACCCTGAGCATCATGGGGCCGTTGCGCACCGCCAGCCGTATTGCCCAGAGCATTGCCCATGGCAACCTGAGCGAGCCGATTGCCGAACCCAAGAACCAGGACGAAGCCAGTGCACTGATTCGCAGCCTGGCGACGATGCAGCGGGATTTGCGCGGCATGATCGAAGTGGTTCGCAGCAATGCCCATGGCGTGAATGGCATGAGCGAGCGCCTCAGCCAGGGTTGCCATGAAGTGGCAGGCAGCAGCCAGCAACAAAGCGTCGCCGCCAGCACCATGGCCGCCGCCGCGAGCGAAATGACCGCCAGTATCGAAGAAATCACCCGTCACGCCCAACGTGCCCTGGACATGGCCAGCCAGGCTGAAACCCTGGCCAAGGACGGCGGCCGGGTTATCCACCAGGTGGTCAGCGACATGGATGGCATCGCCCGTTCTGCCCAACAGTCAGCCCAAGTGATCCGCACGCTGGACAAGGAGTCCGAGGCGATCTACAGCATTATCCAGGTGATCAAGGGGATTGCCGACCAGACCAACCTGCTGGCCCTGAACGCCGCCATCGAAGCCGCCCGCGCCGGTGAACAAGGGCGCGGCTTTGCAGTCGTGGCCGACGAAGTGCGCAGCCTGGCCGGACGCACCAGCGCCTCCACCCAGGAAATCGCCAGCATGGTCGGGAGTATCCAGCAAAACACCCGTGAAGCGGTGATCAGCATGGAGGAGGGCGTTGCCCAAGTGGACAAGGGCATGGCGGTGACTGCCGAAGTGGAACGCGCCATTCGCGAGATCCTCCAGGCCACGTTGAGCACTACTGAATTGGTCAATGATATTTCTCGCACCATCAGTGAACAGAGCTTGGCCAGTAATGAGATTGCTCATCAGGTGGAGAGGATTGCGGGAATGTCGGAAAGTAACAGTCGGGTGATTGGCGAGACGGCGTCGACGACGGATGAATTGTCGAGTTTGGCGGGGAAGCTTTCGCAGTCGGTGGATCGGTTTAGGCTTTGATGGAGGATACTCAAATATAACTAAACTAAATAGTCATTTAGTTTAGTTATTCCTTGTTGACATATTATAAGGGTAGGGCAGCCCACCTGGTGAGCTATCTTCCGATGGCATGCATCTTCAAGGAGCTCTGTTAAATGAACCACTTTCCAGGCTGGATGCTCGAAAGCGCCCATAGTTATCTCAAGGCTTCCGAGCTTCTAGACGCCCAAAATCTCCCACATGTATCCATGGTAAACGCGATCGGCATGGAAATCCTGCTGAAAAGCTTCATTTTCGTACCAGATCAACACCAAGGTACATCCAATGAAACCTACAAGCCTTCCGTCGAAGCGTTAATAGCGGCTCACAAGCATCTTCAGTCAATTGGCAAGACGCGGGCCGATCAGCGTCGCGACGGTCACGATCTGTTGACGCTGTTTCATGCCATG
Source organism: Pseudomonas sp. Pse35 (assembly GCF_024519715.1). Taxonomy (NCBI): domain Bacteria; kingdom Pseudomonadati; phylum Pseudomonadota; class Gammaproteobacteria; order Pseudomonadales; family Pseudomonadaceae; genus Pseudomonas; species Pseudomonas sp. Pse35. The sequence continues at coordinate 46,507 of NZ_JALJRP010000013.1, forward strand.
CCTGCTGAGATCCGTAAAAAGTTGTCTCTGGACAGCCAGGAAGATTCGTTCGAGCGGTACCGGAATGTTTTCACCAGGAGCCGGTATCAGTACGAGTCGAGGAGCTGGACGTTTTCTGATCCCGTGCTGATGAGGTTGCTGCGGTGGACGCTGGCCAATGTGGCTGGCTATTACACAGAGCAAGGCTCTCAGGATCCATTCGTCCTGGATTACATCACTGAGGTGCAAGCAAGAACTGCAGGAGATTAATCAAGGCCTGGGCCAGGCTTAAGATCTGACCACCAGAGCCCCCCAGTCCGTAGATGACGGTACGCATAATGTATATTATGTTAAACGACAGGCCATGTTAGAAATGTTCATAAGCTACGTAAGTCACTGATTCGACCAATTCGTATTTGACGTCTACTCTCTCAACGGGCCATGTGTTTCGTGTTCATGGCGAGTCCTTGAATGAGGTAGCTGTCGATGAAACTGATTCAGTGCAGGTTCTCTTCAGGTCAACGACTACCGCTGCTTGTACAAGCTGGTGATGCGACGCCGTTGCCCATACTCATTCCGTTCATCTACGTCCAACTCAAACTCAGGCACCGGGCTTACAACACGGCTGCGGCGCACCTGCGCGCGATCCAGGCTTTCTACGCCTATGCCAAAAGCCGAGATCTGGATATCGATGAGGCCATCTTGGCCTGCCACTTTGAGGCGATTCTGGCTTTGCTGGACGGTTACGCTATTTGGCTCCAAAGTGGCCGTCATGCCGATAATCTGATCGCCCGAATCGGCAAAGCTGGCACTGTACTTTTTCAGCAGATCAGTTCACGAACACGTGACCAGTACCTGCGCCTGCTGAAGAAATACCTGTCTTGGTGCGTCACCCGTTACATCCCGCGCGCCCGTCAGAGTTCAGCCACACAGGCTGACATCAACGTGGTATTTGCCGATGTTGCCGACGTCATTGAGCGGCGCTTTGAGAGCCATATCATCAATGCTCGTCCCGATCGCACTCGTTACCGCAGCCTGACAGATACGCAACTACAGATCGTTCGCACACTGATTCGCCCTGGCGCTGCGGCGAATCCGTTCCCGGAACGTTTGCAACTGCGTAACTGGCTAATGATTGAATTGCTCTTGGAGACCGGCATCCGTCGCGGAGAGCTTCTGAAGCTCTACACCACGGATATCAATAAAGGTTCTCAGCACGCCTATGTCAGCATCAATGATCGCGAACATGATCCCCGCGACCCGCGCGTTGAAGAGCCTGCGCTCAAAACACATGGGCGGACCGTAGGCATCTCCGCACAGTTGTATGAGGTCTACGAGCGCTATATCCAGCGCGACCGGCGCCCTCTGCGTGACGGTAAACCGATGAAATTGCTGTATCGCTATTTGTTCATCTCGGATCGTGGCCGTCCGCTGTCGATCCGCGCGTTGTCTAACGTTCTTGATCGGCTGTTTCTGACCATTGAGCTGGCTCATCCAGGATTGTTGCCTACACTTTCTGCGCATGACTTTCGCCACACCTTTGCAGACCACTTTTTGGCTTACCTGGTCGAAAAGCGTGGGCATGACCTCGAGCGGGCCACGGACGAACTACGGCGAGTCTGCGGTTGGTCTGAGACCTCGACTATGCCACGCCGTTACGCAGGTCGTTATCTAGCCGAGTCGGCCAACCTCCACAATGCCCAGCGCACCTCGGCAGCCTGGAGCCGACTTGACAGTTAAGGAGGTTCGCCGTGACCAAATCAGCCGATCAAGAACACGCGTCACCGCCCTCCTCTTTGCCAGCTTACGTGTTCAGGGGGCCCGCTCACGTTGCGATTCGAACTCGTACTAATGACCAGCCACGCTACGTCGATACGCGGCTGAAGGTGTGGACATGGTACGACGGTGGACTTGCAATGAAAATCGATTGGACTGCGATCCAGTTGAATTCAGAGCTAATCGAAATAGGCAAAGGCTTTATGGCTTATGCACTTGAGAAATATGCACCTCGAACTGCGGCAATGTTCGCGGATACCCTTCGATTTTTACCTGGTACAAATCTCGCGGTCGGACTTCCTTGGGCCACACATGAACTAATCACTGCTCTCGAAGAAATCAAAAAAACGAGGACAGTACTGGTAGGATTTCGAGGGCTTTATCGTTGGGCAATGGATAGAGGAATCAATGGCTTCGATCCAATCACATATTTAAAAATCAAGGAGGTAAAGTCAGATCGTGTTGACCCGTATGCTCGAATTTTTCTCTCGCAGTCTGGTTTAGAGCTTGATGAGGAAATTCGATTACTCAAACGCATTGAGCGAGAACTCAAATCTGACTCTTGGGAGGATGTTCAGTTTAATATAGTGCTTCATTTGGGTTTCGAACTCGCACCTCGGTCGATTCAATTTCATTCGCTCGACATTGCTGATTTTGAATTTATTGAGAGCGCTGATCACGAGAAGTACTACACCCTGTGGTTACCCATGGCCAAAAAAGTCGGCCAGCGCAGACCTGAGCGGCGCCCCCGTAAAGTAACCACCCGCCTGGGTGAGAAAATCTCACGGCACGTTTCAGAAATTCAACGCCGTTTTGGTAGCGACTGTGAACCATTATTTGTCAATCCTTGTGGAAGACGTCTCTCGGTTATTGAAATCGGTACAGGCCTAAAATACGAGCTGCGGGAAGCTGGGATAGATAGGCCGAATCAGGTAACCATGTTGTTGCGTCATCACCTCGGGCAAGGCTTGGCGGATCAGGGTACTCCAGCAGACATGATTGCCGAACTGCTCGGTCACAACAGCACGGTTGCAGCGCGTGCTTATGTAACGGCCACCCCCAACATTGCCCGGATCAAAGAGAAAGCACTGGGTAAGAGCCCGGCCTATCAACGCATCATGCGCAGCCTATTAACTGGGAAAATCGTCCAACGCCGCGATGCAGCTCCTGAAAGAGCCGTCCGCGGTGTCATTGATACGCAGTACATAGGCGATATTGGCGCCTGCGCCCTGCCGGTCCATACCCATTGTCCCTACAACCCTATATACGCGTGCTACACCTGCAAGAAATTCCACCCCTTTGCTGACGGCCGCCATGAGCAGGTAAAGGATGCGCTCCAGCGGGAGGCCCAACGGTTCATTGATAGGGCAGAACTCGCCGGTGACCTCATTCACAATCGGCCCCTGGCTCAGCATCAGACAACCATTCTCGCGGTAAGCGCTACGATCGAGCGCTGCCGGCAACAAACTGAGGATGCTGCAGATGACGCTGTCTAGAGCAAGTCAAAGTCTCGGAGGTTTTGTTATACAGGAACAAGCAATTTTTCATTCGTTACCGATTTCAACACCGTGGTCGTCATCGTTATGGGCCGTCGGAAGCTGGTTACCACAACGGGGAAAACAAAATACGCTTACCTTCGAGACACACCGGCAAGCCCTCGAAAAAACGGGCTATCCTTCTCCGGCCAAGGGCCCACTCCCCTTCGAGTTCCAAGATTTTAGCAAGGCCCTGATTGTGTATCTACAACGCACCAGGAACCTAAAGTTTTCGATGGTGGCCGCATACAATATTGCTATTCGGCGAATATATAACCCCTTGTTTGAGCGCGGTCTATCCGACCCCACGCAATTGACGCGAGGGGACTTTGACCGTGTCGTAGGATTTCTCCGTGAGAGTGGCTACAAAAATCTCTATGATGCGATCTCTCACCTCCAAGTAGTAGCGGACACGATTGATAATCTGCAATTAACCGAGATCGCCATCCACTTTGAGCATGATGCGAAACCAGAAAAACGTCGACACGATTACATTTCATTGTACGATCCTGATCGAGCGGTAAAACAGCGTAAATCTGATGATAAGTTACCTTCTCGTGAGGCGATGGAGGCATATGCCATATGTTCAAACAATCCACTTAGTGACGGCGAAGAAATTTTGCTGCGTGTGATCGATTTATTGATCGCGACTGGACAACGAGGTAACGAAGTAGCAGTAATACCCTATGATTGTTGGGTCGAAAGGCCGATCAAAGGGGCGACAGGAGAAGTAGTTGTCGATGCCCATGGCAAGCCACTGGTCGAATGCGGGATTAGGTACTTTGCGGAGAAGCAATTTCAATCCCGGGTTCATTGGCTGGCTGAAAGCGATATTCCTCTAGCCAGGCGCGCAGTAGAGCGATTAAAAACGCTAACCAATGAACAACGAGAAATTGCCGCCTGGCAAGAGCTCAACCCAGGACGTATTTGGAGTTACCCCCCTCAGTCAGTGATCTCCGATGCAAAAGTCTTGGACTGGCTAGGTTTTAGCGAAGCAAGAAGTGCAAGCAGAAATCTATACCTTTTCCTCACACGCAACGGTGTCCATCCGTTTGACGATGAGCCAGATGAAAAGCGAGGAAGGTCGTTAAAACGACGCTACGTTGCCGGGGAAATTGAACGACTGATCGTCCCGAAGCTCCGTGGACACGAGGTATTGACAGAAAATCTCGGGGGACAGATTCGTATCGTACTTAGAACCAGCGAAACGCTTGCCATCGCTTTCGACGGCCAATTTCGTTTCGGTGGACGTGAGGCAAATGTGTTTCGTGCGGTCCCGCGTCGGGTCACCATCGTGGACATCAATCACGCATTAGGTGACGATGAAAAATACACGTCCATTTTTTCGCGCCGCTCATTAACCGAATCCGATGGGACTCCGATTCGGCTCACAAGCCATCAGCCTAGACACTGGCGGAACACCATTTATCACTTGACCGGAATGAGCGATGTTCAGCAAGCGTTGGCCCTGGGGCGCAAACGCCTTGACCAGAATGTTTATTACCAACACACGACCATTGAAGAAAACACCGCTGCCCATCATGAGTTCCTGGCGTTCAATAGCTATCACGAGCGCATCGAATTTCTACATACAGGCATAAGAGATAAGCGCATTCATGGCGCTTTGACCAACAGTTACCATGCTTTGCTATCAGATAAAGGTACAACAACTGCGGAAGCATTCCTCACCGTACACGCCACGGCGCTGCATGTGACCCCTTTCGGAGGTTGTATCCACGATTTCTCCCAGGCCCCCTGCCCTAAGCACCTTCAATGCTGGAATGGCTGCTCGCATCTACATCTGATGGGCACTCCATCGGAGCGGGTCAACCTTGAAAAACAAGCAAAGAATCTGACGAAGGCAATATCCATCATGCGCGACGCAGGCACCGGAGAGGCAGGCAGCGATGTATGGCTAGCAGACCAGGAAAACAAGCTCAAGAATTTAAAGTCTGTCCTTGCACGCGATACCAATGGAGGTGTGCAACGCGTGTTTCCAAACGGGCGTCCAATCACGGTTGTGGAATCGGACAAACGACAAAGTTCGGTATCAGATGACTAGGGGCAATTATGGCACGACGACAGACATTGAGGGGCGGCACTCTTGACGAAGCAATAGACGCTCTCCTCGCCCAGATGATTAGCTCAGGAGTGGAGCTCGCTCCCATTTCCCGACCGGAGGTGCAGCGCCGGCTGGGCCTGACAAGCCGAGGTACGCTAGGAGGTGACCGTGGAGACAGAATTGAGGCCGCCCGTATTGTTCAAATGAGGGAAAGCGGTAGGGATCCAGATGGTGCCCGCCGGCGCAGAAGTCTCGAAGAGCGTATTGCAAGTCTTCAAGCGGAGAACGCTGCGTTGGCAAGGCAGCGAGACAAGCTTTTCGAGGCTCTGTCAGTGATAGCACACAACTGCCTTATGAACGGTTTGGACGTAGAGTCAGTTATGGCACCGTTGAGAAACACCCAATAGATCAGATCAGTAGTCTTCGTATCGACTACAGATTACGGCATGGTGACCTGCCCACAGTGCTAGACAGGACTGTTTCAGCTCTAACGACTACACATTACGGTACACATCCCCTGTCTACTTTTATCCCAGAAGCCAAGCGTTGACATGGGCCTCTACCGCTCGTACAGTTTGGCGGGTCGCCCTTGAGGCACTTGAGCTTTATCTCCCCTTGAGGGATCTGCAAAGCCCGGTAACGACCGGGCTTTCGCCTTTCTGCTGTGTTGCTCTGAACGTCTCATAAGACGTTCCCTCGTATTCACCCTTTTATCGCCGTTGTGTTTTAAGCCAGACTCGGATTGCTAAGGGCCCTCGTACTCGCCCTCAGTTTAATCCAACGAGGTATCTACGAAATCCGGGGCGATTCACTCCTCATCTCTAGTCATCTGCGCTCGGTGAAATCCCCATATCTCCTTTATGGCCATTGATACACTTAGGTGGTTCTCCATGGCGCTCCACATCCGCGCGATCATTGGGTTGAGCGCGAATCCTATAACCCCAGACGGTCGCTACCTGGTTGTAAAGGGCCGACTGTGGCGTTGCTCAGATCCTTCTCTTGATGACCAGACTCGGCAGTGGCTGGTAAATGAGCTAATGGATGCCAAGCGAGCGGTGAAAGCTGCTAAAGCGTTAGGTGATCCACGTGAGATGGAGCAGGCCTTGCAGATGTTCATGCTACGAAGGTGGCGTTAGGTGAGCGAGGCCCCGTTTGGTGGACTGATGGGGCACCGGATCTGAACCAGAGCAAGATTCAGAGTACGATTTACGCAAGTTGGTACCAGGGGCTGGAGAACACGTAGCTTCGGAGTGGCAGAGCCCTTTACAACCAGCCTCACACAATTAATGTACGTAACATTGCTCATTCGATGGAGTGGTAATATGTGGCCAACTGCCAGCGGAGCTGGCCAACATGAAGATGAAGTAAAGGGATGTCAGTATGATCAGACGATTTCGGCTTGAGCAGAAGTCGCTCTACGAGAAGCTAGTCATTGCTCAGCGCGTTTCGGACATGTTGGAGAAATTCCTGGACGGACGTCTAGCTCCACTAGAAATCGGTGCTGAGACCGGTGGTATCGAAGAGTGGGACGATGTCGTGGTGGTCCACTCGAAAGATGATTACGAACACCTTCAAATCAAGCGTCAGACGACGGATTTCTGCACGAAAGACCCAGATCTACAGGTGTATCTGCCTAAACTTGCCAAGCGCCGAGCAACTCGTAACAAGGGTTCGAAGCAAACGTCTTCAGACTCGTCGAAATCCTCTGATTCCGTTCAGGCTGCTTCGCAAGAGTCTACCGGCAATGACGCATCTGACGGTGGCCCTTCAGTCCTCGACTCCGCATTCTCCAGCTTGGCCAAGCATGCCGGCGTCGGCACATTCGCTCAACTGCCTGAGCGCCGGTTTCAACTAACGCTCGTTGGTGCACACCTGCACATTAAAAAAGACCTCACCGTCAATCATCTGGATGAGCTGTGCAAGCTGTGTCGCCAGGCAGGGCTTAACCCCACCGAATTAGCTCAGCGTGTGGACGGCCCGACGACCAACGCCTATTTATGGCTCACCACTTGGTGCGGGTTCAAAGACTGGGCGCAGATCATAGCCACCTTGAAACGCGTCTATGTCGTCTGCGAGGGGAACGACGCCGCGCTTAGACAGCGCTCAGAGCAATGCCTGGGTCGGCATTTCACAGATCCGGTGCGCGCACTCGAACGACTCATAATGATCATCACCGCGGAAACCTCTGATGTTTCAGCTTTAGGATGCCGAGCGATTATCCGCGAGCTCAAGGATGAGCTTCGGCCTGATATCGAAACCTGGGCCCAATATCTTCTATTGGACGCAGGTCAATCTGCCGGTCAAACATGGTCTTTCTCAGGCACCCATGATCTTGGTGCGGTGACCCCGCTGTCGGCGCAGGGCGTGGTGACTCATCTCTGGGGCGGTTCCGCTGGAAACCGGAGACTCAGGGTATATGCGCCGTATGCGCCCCCAGTTGGGGCAACGCTTACGCTTCCATCAGCGATATTGCGGATGGCCCTGCACCTCCCCAATGGCAGCCAGAGCTTGATGTTTGGTGAGCCCATCTGGCGTAGCAGCGTTGCCCACGAGGTTGGACATACCCTCGGTTGCGGGGAGAGTGACCTTGGCGAACTCCCTTGGATGGAGAACGCCGAGCGGCTCGTATGCAGCCAGGATCATCAATTTCAGACTCAGGGTGCTGCTCGAGCTGAGGCTGCCGCGTTAGCCAGCGCCATGGACGACTTAGTGTGGCAGCGTGTTGTTCAGGGTGTCGCCACAAAAATTGGGGCTATTCATGATCCCGCGCTGGCCAACGCCATGGAAACGATTTGGCTGGATTGGTTAGTCGACTTTACGAAGGATCCAGAGGATCGCCGTCAATTTCTGGTACAGCTCCTCTACCCGCAGACCGAAGGAAAGAATGCGACACACGCACTGCGCCTCGGCCCACGTACCTTGGACATATTGGTGAGTGCGGTTGAATTACTACTGCTTGTTGCTGTAGGGGTTGGAGGCACCGACACGGAATGGAAACATTTCCCCGGCTGTGGGGAGGTGTTAAGCATCGCCCTCAAATACTGGTCTGGCCCTGCAAGTGGCACCCCTGAAGTGAGGTTGCTCTCCGACGATCCACTGATCAACGTTGTGGGCTCGTCCCCTGCCCCGGTTGTTATCCTGGCGGGGGTGACGAGTCCACCATCAGTGCTGCGCAATGAAGGTATGGCGGACGATGCTGACTCGGCAACAAGCATGGCAGCCGAGCGTCAGCCCCACCTGCTGGTCACCCGCGCCGGAGTCTTTAATCATCTGCGCAAAGGCACCCTGGCCTCTGTTCAGCAGTACTTCACCCAGCAAATACAAGATCGACTGATCGCCCGTCAGTCAGCGATCAATACGAACTCGAAAGGACTCTGAAATGCTGAAAATCCAGGAGATGTTGGAAGCCATCTCGAATCGTGCCCAAGGTCGTTATGAGGTTCGCGACCCGGTATCGGTTGAACTGCCATTGCCTTCGACCGGTTTCACCACCGTTGCTGTGCAGCTTAAACGCGTCAATCGGGAAGGTGCAGGATGGCGAACTGTATTGATCGCCGCCCTCACTGACGGAGAGGCAATCCAAGAGGCTTTTCGTTGGGCAGCGGATGTCCGTGACATGCTCCCAGAGCCACAGACAGCTGACCTCTACATGTTCATGCTCATTGAGGGCGTGGCATCGGAGGATGCGGCGCGTCTTGAAACCGACGACCGCTTCTGCAGAAAGGTCGTGGCCAGAGAAGGCGAAAAAATGGATTCGTTTCTCGACCGTAGCTTCCTTGCCTCACTTTCACTACCCGGTGATTTTGACAGCATCAGCGACCCATTGTCAGCCGCTCTCAATGCCCTTGTCGGCGCACATTCCTGGGTCAAACCGCACCAGGACAACTGGAGAGAGCTGTTGTTGTCCGGAGGGTCGGGGGCCGAGATCGCTGAAGCGCTTAGAAGCGCTGCATTCGGTGGGGAGGTAGAACCATGAAGCACCTGAAATCCATCACGCTCTCCAACATCCGCCGCTTTGGGGCTGACACGAAGATTGAATTAAGTCGCGGTGCAACCATTCTGCTGGCCCCTAACGGCACCGGGAAGACCGCATTCTTTGAAGCGATTGAGTTCGGGTTGACTGGCAGGATCTCGCGCCTCGACGATGGTCTTGTCCCGATTATCCGTGACTCAGAATCCTCCGCTCGGGTCAGCCTCGATTTTGGTGATCTACAGGCATCAGCCGAAGTTGACAGCATTGGGGACGTTGAGACATCAGGTGATCTGAGCTCTCTTTTCCCAGAGACAAAGGCTGAGGATGTTCCCTTTCTGCTGAGGCTGACTCACCTGCTCGATCAGCGTGAGGGGGCCTGGCTGGTCAATGCAGAACCGAAGATTGCCGGCTCCCAGCTTGAGCGGTTGCCTATTGGCAAAGACGGCAACCAGGTCAGCTCGGTGCTAGGCAGTATCCGCCGAACGCTCAATGATCAACTTAAGACTGCAATGGCATCAGTTCAGCTGTTCGAGGTTGAGTTTGATGAATGGAAGAGTCTTAAGCTTGATCGAGATGTCGCGGCAGCACAGACGCAGGGAGCGCTGCGCAGTAAGGAACATATTGCAGAATCGCTCTCGGACATCGCTCGCCAGACGCAAAGCGCTGACCAGCTACCCGTAGGGCTTCTAGTTCCACCATTGGGCCAGGATGGCCTGGAGACAGCTCATGAGGGATTGGAAAAGCTGGTAGAGAATAAGCTCGATCGACTTCGTGAGCAGATCCTGGCCTTGGCCGAGGTCGACGGCCTCATCGGTCGGTTCATTGATGAGCAAGCGCGCATAGAGCAGCTCAACTCTGATCTCGCCACCATGCGGCAAGAGTTTGAGCAGAAGAAGGAAAGCCGCGCACAGGCTGCGACAAGCCTTGAACAGCTTCAGCAGGAAATGGTTACAGCGCAGAGTGAGCGCGACGTCATTGCTCGGCAGTTGAATCGGTATCTGAATGAGACGAGAGCCAAGGAGGTGGTAGAACAACGTCAACAGGTGCTGAAGGCGGCTGACGACACCCTGACCAATGCCGAGTTGAAGGCGTCGGCTTCGCGCGCAGTGTACGAGAGAAATGAGCAGCTCCGTGTCCAACACGACTTGATCAATGGTCAGCGCCCGACGTTACGACAGGTTGATGCTGACTTACTTGCGGCGCAGGAGCTCATTGAGCGGTGGGAGCCCATGCTTGAGCACCTTGCAGAGATCGCCGGTGCCATCAGCGGTGGAGAAGCGCAAGCGGAGGTATTTGAGGAGCAGCTTCGCGTTGCCCTAATCGCCAAGGCAAATGCCGATGTTGAAGTTGAAGAGACCAAGAGTCACCACGCCAATATTACATCGGCCGCTGATTCGATACGCCAGGCGGTCGCATCCATCGCAACTCATTTGCCCAGCGATCGCGGCGACTGCCCACTGTGTGGTGAAGAGCATGGCGCGGCCCTGCTGCATGAGCGTGTTGCCAAAGCGTTGGCGGCCATCGACCCCAATGTTGTCGAAGCTGAGCGGCGTTTGAAGAGGGCGGCCGATAAGCTGCGTGAACGTACCGAGTCGGCAGCTCATGCAGAGGCGGAACTGAACGCATGCAGGTTCGGGATTGATCAACTGGAGTTAAAGCAGGCCAACCTGGCAGCCGACATCACTGAGCTCAGTTCCAACGTTCTTCTGGGTGGAGATACCGTTCCTCTGGCAAGGGAGTCTATCCGCCGTCGTGCACAGGCCAATGCGGCAGCAAAGCAACAACTGGACGAGAAGCAAAGCAACCTCGCGGCTCCGGTAACACCGGAGGTGTTCGAGCAAGCCAGAAACGCTTATAACTCAGCTGCTCGAGCAGTTGACGCAGCACGGGACGCTCGCGCCGAGGCCAGCAGCCGACTTGCGCAAGCGACTGCGATGCTCGAGGCTGTAACCGCAGACGCCCTACCTGCGAAAACACTTGAAGAGTTGTCCGTTGCACAGAACCTCAACGCAAGCCTACTCATCGAGCTAGATTCCAAAGTGGCGACGCAGCAGTCGACCTCGGATCGCCAGCAGGTCGAACTCACCGCAGCGATAAATGCGGTTGCTTCGTTGGAAACGCAGTTCTCAGAGGCCCAAGCTCGTTTGGCAACGGTCAGGGCTTCCTGGCGCCAGCTTTCCTTCGTTGGAGACCCTTCCGCCGAGGTTGCAAGTAGTCAAGAAACGCAATTGCAGTCTACGAACACAGCGCTTAACCGACATTCCGAAGCACTGCAGACCATCAAAATCGAGATCGGAGCCTGGAGCAGAATTGAGAAAGCTCGTGTCGCACAAGTTCTTCTGGATCGTCGACGTGGCGAACGTTCTGAAGATGAGTTCACCGCTCATCTTCAACAACAGCTGGAGTCGGAACATATAGCCGTGCGACGCCTGTCGCAGTTGCACGAGGCAATGGAGTCACTGAACAAATTCCTTAGCTCCGAAATTGAGAACATTCAGAAGCACGTGCAGGCAGTCATGCCCCGGTGGCAAGCGTTGCTCAAGCGTGTCGTCAGAGAGTCCAGGTTTACTGGGACGAACTTGAACTTCCGAACGACCCGTCTGAGGCCTCAGGCAAGCGTCACTGTACAGCTCAATGGAAGCTCAACCCCGGTAACCTCGATCGCCAGTGAAGCTCAACTGACAGATCTGCAACTGACATTCTTGCTGTCCATGGCCTTGGAGCATCAGTGGTCGCCGTGGCGTTGTCTTCTCCTCGATGATCCCACTCAGCATCATGACCTTGTGCATGCTGCCGCGGTCTTTGACGTGCTTCGCGACTACATCATCGATCATGACTTCCAGGTAGTGATCGCGACCCATGACGCACTTCAGGCACGATACTTCATGCGCAAGCTGCAGAACGATGGGATCGAGGCACGCATTTGGTCACTGGTTCCCACGCCTGATGGGGTGACTGCGTCTGAGACGCCATGGCTAGGTAAGACGCCTGTGGCGGCGACTGAATAGTTGCCCCTCTCAAGGTAGCGTTTGAGCCCCTATGGCATGATCATCGGTTGTCCAGCCTGAAAAGGCACGCAACCCAGTCCCACGGCTGGGATTGCGCGCCTCAAGCGGCCATCCACTAGTGCGTTCACATAGGGGGAAGCTTACATGTCAGAAAAGGATGAAATTTCCGTCTCCGACCAAACAGCTGAGGTGGATCAGGATGAAGGGATCGAGTACGAGAAATTTGAGCGTCCGCTTTCGGCTGTGGATTTAACCGGTCGACGCAAAACGACTAAATTCTGTGTGGGCAGAAGAAGTGTTGCAGATGAAGTAGAGACCTCGGATCTATTACACCGAAAACCAGAAAAAATTGATGTCGGATCACTGGCAGAAAGGCGATTCTCTCCAATAAGTTGCCCAACTATTTGATCGAAACCAATCATCGATACAGCACATTTTGGCGACGAGCGGGGGAATCAGACCCGCTGTACCTACCCGGACGATAAGAGCACTTATCCAGTGCATCGGCCATGTGATAGAGCAAACCAAATGCCTAGAATTCCAGCAGTGTCTGGCTACGGAGCAACTCCACGTGCTGCTCGACGGTGAGTAGATCACCGTTACGCAAGAGGAATATTAAAAAAGTTAGGCTTGGGGGAAACATGAAAAAGCTCCTTTTTAATATGATACGATTGGATCTACAGGCTGAGCAATATTGTTCGCTCGGAGCACTTATAAAGCGTCAACATAATTAACACAGCACAGGATGTGAGATGCGTACTGCGTTCAAACTACTGGTTCACGAGTCAGATGGTCAGAGATACGAAGATTTGTTCGTCAAAATAATGTCCTATAGCGATCCTGATTTTAAACCGGTCAAGGCGTGCGGCAATATTGGAGATCGAGGCAATGATGGTTGGGTGGCCAAGAAGGGTCGGTACTATCAGTCCTACGCGCCTGAGTCATTGGCAAAAAATACGAAAAGCGCACTTACTAAGCTGTCTGAAGATTTTGAAAAGTTGAAGGGTTTTTGGAATCATCTATCACCTGTCCGAGAGTTTTACTTCGTCGTTAATGATAAGTTCAAGGGCGTTTCCCCTCACATCTACGAAACCGTTGATCAACTGAAACATCTACACGACTTAGATCGCTCAGAAGTGTTTCTGGCAAGCCAATTGGAAAACAAGCTCTTCTCTCTTGAGCACGACCAGATCAAGCAGGTGCTGAACTCATTTGAGCCTTCACCGCCCGCTCACAGCCTCAAGGTTGTCGACTTCTACGAGGTGATTGATGAGGACGAGAACAATCAAAAAGACCGGGATGATCTCGCTACCGAAGTCGAATTGAAGCTGAGAAATTCGGGCTCTGAAGTCGCTTTCGTTAAGGAAATTTCATTCCACACGGTTAAGCATTGGAGCCTCGTGACAGACCGGAATCACCGGATTGTGGATGTTTCAGCTACCTATGACGTCTCTCTCTCCGAGAAGGCTGGAAGCGTAGCCAGGAAAAAGATTCACCACGAATTAAAGCCTCAAGAAACGGATAGAATCAGGTTTAAGCTGCGCTCGAAATTTTGGGCAGACCCGGACGGATTGTCGCTCTATCTCATTGAGATTAACGTTCATTTCAATGAGGAAACGGCGCCAGCGACCTTCCGTCAGACGATTGTGAACGTGCGTCCATCGCACATTAGCCAAGCCTCGTTTTTTGGAGGCTACTCACCCGAAACGGTAACGAATAACAAGGCCTTGGCCCGCGAGGTTCTTGAGTTGCATGCAGGAGGTGTTGGCGTTGAGGACTATGTGGTCGGAGCGTTGGAGTCATGGATGCTAGCGCCCGACACACCGTAGGCTACAGGCAGAGTTGTTGATGCTGCTGGCGTGTTGCCGCTGACCGAAAACTGACCCAGGTGTTCAACTGCTTCTGCTCGCTTTTCGAGCAGGAGAACACAGGGTGATCAGCATGGAAATGTTGGGGAAAATTCGGCGATGTACTTTCGCGACAAGCTGTCGCTGCATCAGATAGCCAAGCGTACCGGGCTGTCGAGAAACACTATTATGGGTGAGAGCACTCGGAGCCGCTCAGCCGGCGTACCAACGGTGCGCAACCTTTAACAAACTCAGTCTATTTCACGAGACGCTGGAGCAGGCGCTCAAGGCCAATTCGTTTCAGGCAAAGGACAACCATAGAAGTACCAAAGCACTCTTCGAGCAGATCAAGGCCGAGGGGTACGACGGCGGCTACAGCCAGCTCACCGCCTTCATACGCGCGTGGCGCGGCGAGCAAGGCAAGTCTTTACGGGACTTCGTACCGCTGACCTTTGCACTCGGCGAGGCCTTTCAAATCGACTGGAGCGAAGAAGGCCTGCTAATCGGCGGCCTGTTCCGATGCATCCGGGTCTCCCATATGAAGCTGTGCGCCAGTCTTGCATATTGAGGCGTATCCCGGCCGAGTCATCATTCATCGGTGACACGGCCAGGATGAGTAAAGTGCCAGCCTTGCCGCACGTCGTGAAGAAAGCGGTGGTCCACTGACACGGAATCACCTCTCGGTGCGGATGACCTATCGTTGAATTTTCCGCGGCTGCCGTACCTTAGCGCTACTGCCAGTCGCGGGCTTTTTAGGCCGATCTGTCTTCTTGGGCTTGGGCTCAACCACCTGCTCTCTCCGACGATTTGTAAGGTGGATGCCTATCATACGTACATCTTCTACGTGAGAGTAACGGCTGTGGCAGCCAGGTAGTCGGCGAGCTTGCCAGCTGTCATTTTCACTGGAGAAGCCCCTGTGGTGATTACATTGCTCGTCATTCTTCTGAAGCCTTTTCGAATCGACTTTTCAGCTTGGTCAATTCACGCCCCTTCCCAAACGCGTCCGAGATTATCTGCATGTCCCCTTCGCTGAGTGTGGATGCGTCGACCGATGCCAACGCTGCATGGGTACCGAGGCTATAGGACAAACGAGCCAGGTTTGTCTTGATCTTGATCGAGGAGCAACGCGGCAGTGTTCTCAAGAACGTATGGGCAGTAGCGAGTTTGCTCTCTTGGTTGGCCAGGCGGACGCAGAAAGACTCCAGATTGTCGTTAACCACGCTGGCAGCTTCCGGTGCTGAGCCCAGTGCCAGGATCCGGATGCCAAGATCAATAAGCTCTTGTGGCGCCGGCATTGGATCAAGTGATGTGATCTGGCGCCAGAGTCGGCGTCGCCCATCGTCGGTAGCTTCGACGGTAAGGATGGTCTGCGCCAGTACTTGATAAGCCGTCTTGTCCAAGCACTTCGACCACAGCGACAACACCTGATCGGGCGCATCCACGGTGCCGGTATGCCCTAGCGCCAGCACCTCTAATGTCGATGCGACGCTTTGCGGTAGATTCAGCACCGATACTGCTTTTTTCCACGCAGCTGCCAACAAGGCCACCTCTTGCTCCGAATCCCAACTGATGGGGGTTGGCAGCAGGACGATCTGACTTGGCGAAAGACGCCTGGCAGCACAGGTGAAGAAATGCTCCGCTTCGGCTGGGTGGGTTTGCCATACCTGGCAGGCGAATTCGAGGAGCTCAGCTTCACGCTCGGCGGGTACCCGTTTGGCTGTGATCATGGAGTCAAGGGAAGCCAGCAAACCGCGCTTCGCCGCCTTGAGGTCGCGCCGACCGGTGCTGATCGCTTCCGTAAAGATCGTGTCGGGCACGTAGCCTGGATGTACCTGGTCGACCGATGGCCACGTCCGTGCGAAATGCTGATGGAGCTGATTATTCTGAGCGGGGTAGCTGCCAGCGGAAGAAAATGTATCTCGCAAACAAGCTGCGATCGTCGCCGGCGACCCATTGAGGTAGATTTTTGAAAGGCCGACCATAACGCTGTCGAGATCATCGGTTGATCGTGATACGAATGAGGGCAGCCGACTCAGCGCGCGATCAAGATGTGCTTGCAGATTCCCAGTCGCCCAGCATTGACTCGGAATTTCCTCGGAGGCCATCGTGTAAATCTCGCCAAAACCTTCAGGCATCGGAGCGGTAAACCCGGAGTCGAAATACGTAGTGATCTGAACTTGAACCGCGTCCGGCAATTTGTCGAAGGCCTTCATCAGGGAGCGACAGCATTCTATCGGCAGTTCGTCAGCCAGACGCTCGACCCAGTTGGTGCTGACCTGGGCAGTAAGCTCAGGGGCACGCTGAAGCATTAACTCGAAAAGCGCTACTGCATCAGTTTGGTACGATTCTCCCGTGGATAGGTTGTTGCACAGTAAAACAAGATTAGATTGTGCGTCCGTCGTCAGCTCACCAAAGCGAGCTGAAGCCACAGCCATTGTCCATTGGAACCCTCGACGGTAATCGATCTCAGGTTTTGGATGAGCCACAAGGTTTTTCGCCACCGCGATCACGCATCCCGAAAGCGTTTGTGCGTCAGCCCTTTGATGTGATGTCTCCAGCACAGTCAGTGCGCAAGCCTGCAGCTCAATTCGCGGCAGAGCCAAATATCTCAGTACGAGTGGCCACAAAATGGATCTGCTCTCCTCCCCCTGGGAAACCAACTCGGCAAACAGCCGATCCACTCGAGCCGCAACTGCTGGCAACTTCATCACTTCGCCACGGTTTGCATCCAATTCGTCGGCAACTAGTGTCACATAGTCCGTGCCTAACATCGTCAGCAGCATGGCTTCATGATCATCAATCCACCGCTCCAGCTCTTGGAACTCGAATTGGTAGGAGCCTCCGCTGAGATTGACATCTCTGACCTTGAGCCAATCGATCAGCTTACGTTCCTGAGGAGCGGGGAGCCCGTGAGCTGCGCGGACACTGAGCACGATGTTACAGGCCTTACTAACCATCCCCCGTGCTTCGTCAAGACTCGGAGTCTGCATGGTTTCAAGGCGAAATTCGATGGTCTGGCTGGTCGACAGTAGATCGTCAACCAACTCTGCGGCGATTTGGCGTTGTTCTTGAGCATTGGCGCTTTTTACGACATTGCCAATTTTGTCCAGACCAATCATTGACCGGAGATCGAGTGACGCCGTCAGTTCGTTGCACAGTTTTCCCAGCATCAGACGCACTGTCCGTGGTGGTAGGCGGTCAAGGAGGTTGGCGATTACACGCATTGCATTATGACGGCGGGCAGTCGTCTCCAGGTGTAGATCGCTGACCAGCTCATGGAGCAGGTGCGCGTGGTCATCGCTTAGGACGACATTATCAGCGCGCGTTGACAGTTGCTCAACCACACCGCGAGTATCGCCAGACATCAGCAGGTTGTAGATAACGCTGGTCCCGGCACCAAACTTTCGACTTATTGGATCTTCAGACAGCAGAAGCAGACTCTGAAGAGAGTCTGGCCAACGAATACCAACAAGGCTGGACAGGAATTGACGAAGCTCTCTGCAGTCATCGCGGATGGTCGTTGTCTTTGTATCCTTGTCCAAGGTTACATAACGCTTACCCAATAACGCTTGGGCCTCAACTGGTTGATCTAGGAGTGAGCCTTCATTCACCAGTAACTGGGTCAGTCGACCGAGCAGCAACGGGTCATCCTGAAGATCGCGATAGAAGTCCGGAAAGCTCACCCGCGCTGCACTGAGTGCACCCAGGGATATGGGGTGAGCAGTCACCGATCCCTCGTGCAGACCGCCTGGTCGCTCCCCTGCACTGCCCTCGTATTCACGACGTTTCGCCAACCACCAGGACTGTGCAAAAGCGTTGACAATTTGCAGAGCGTTCCGGGGATCCGCGACATTCACATGGATCATCCGATCAATCACTTGCTCCGGGCTGGTGCCCGAAGTCTTCAGGTCGCTGACAATCTCAGTAAATGACAGGAGATTTTTCAGCGCGAATTGCCTCATGTCTCCTCGAGGTACTGGCGGGATTTCAAGTCGAAATTGGAAGATGCGATCAAGGTACCGACGAGCGTCCATGTGCGTGAAAACGGTACCTGGCTGCTCAGGGTTTTTGCCGCGACCACGCGCCAGCGCATCGGCTACTTTTGCTTCGTCACACGAGATCACAAACACTAGTCCCAACCCGTGTGGAAGCTTTTCAGAGGGGATTTCCATGAACGCCCGGACGGCGTCGAGGCCGAGCACCATTTCTTCTGCTGAGAGCCGATCCAGATCATCGACGAAGATCACCAGGCGCTCGCAAGGGTTTACTTTTCGAAATATCCCCGAAGGCTCCTTGAACGCTTTCAACTGTTCGAGGAGCATCTCTTCGTATTGTTCTGCGCTGGCGCTGGGAAGAGAAACCTTGGTGATCGACCGGAAGCTATCGACCTTTGAGGGCTTCAGGTTCTTGAGTAGATAGCTGTAGGCACCGCTTATTGCCAAGATGAAGGTCGATCGAACATAGGGGTCGCTCCATGGGAGGACGGTTAGCCCAACCCACAGCACACCAAAAAGCAACAGTATGGCCACCAGGAAGGCAGGCAACGGCATCGACCACGCGCGCCATAACTGACAGGCATACTCTCGAAATCCTTTCCACTGATGCTCAACCTGTGTGATGTTGCGGAAGAGCTTGTCATGAAGCGCCTGTTCGTCTCCCCCAAGCTCGATAAAAACATGGCGCAGAAGCGCGCGCTTGATGTCCTGATCTTTCCCGCCGAAACGCCAGGCATTAAAAGTGATGCTCTTGATGCGAGACCTGCGCGAGATTTTACCGGAACCGTCGGATGCACCGTCTGCGAGGCCTCGGGTGTAAAGCTCTTTGATAGAGCTTTTCCCGGTTCCCCATCCGCCGAGTAATCCAATGCTGAACGGAGGCTTATGGTGATCGGCCTCAATGAGGCTCTGGAGTGCCTGGGAAAAATGCCTGTGACCAAATGCATCCTGAGCTTCGTTTTCGATTTGCCGATCTAGCACTGCCGGCATTGGCTTGTAGGATTCAGGCATGCGTTGCGTCCTTCAACGTGTTACTGGCGGGCTGCCACTATCGCTCAAGCCTACTGGAAGGGTGGAGGGCAACACAACTTTGCCCTTGGTACAAATTTGGGCTCGAATTCGTGCTAAGCATTAAAGCCAAATCACAAAGGCCGTCATCGACGTGATCACATTGCGATAAAACTGAGTTAGACGACGGAACATCCCTTCTCCTATGCCATTGAAAGACTGCTTGGGGAACCGCCAATAATTTATACGAGGCGCTATGTTTGATACGCTTGTTTCGTCGCTAACACAGTCAACAGTCCATGGGATTAGCACTCACGCACCTCGTTGACCATCAGGTGGGCCACCATGTTAACCAGCTCAGCAGATGTCCGCCCTTGAACTTGCAGGTCTGCTTGGCGCACGCGGTCGATAAAATCCGTAATCCCCATTTGCAACAGATCTACAGCGCTATCAGCCCTGCGCAGTTCCAATTGTGTGTACCCGTCAATACCCTGCCCGCCAATGCCCATTACCGCATGCGCCAGAGCATGAGTTGTCGTAGAAACTGTTGGGATAATACGCCAATAGAGCGCGTGTTTCGCAGTTTGAAAACTGAATGGGTAGCGAGTGTGGGCTACATGACGGCTCACGAAGCGCACCGAGACATCAATCATTACCTGATGCATCGGTACAACTGGATTCGACCGCACCAGTTCAACGATGGGCTGGCCCTGCCTCAGGCCGAGAAAAAACTTAACGTCGTGTCCGGGATTAGTTGACCACTACAATCTCACCCGTTTGAAAGTGCTGTAAGCGCAGCGCTTCTGCTCGCTCGTAGGCCCCCAACAGATTTTTCTCGGCTATGATGATCGAGCAGATCACAAAGAAGCCAGAGCTTCCCGATTTCGACGTATCCAGGTCATGATTGCCAGACTCATCGACGAATGCGAACGTCCTTCCCACGCAACTACTCCATCAGTCAAAGCGCAATGCGCCGCGACTCGCATGTTACCTGAGTTCCAGCCGGCCGCAGCCATATAGTCAGCTAGTCTGGTGGAGGAATTTTTCGGCAACACACGCTGCCTTTTCCTATCGAAAAAGCCTCAGATCGCGGATCGGATAGACGAACTCACGGAAGCATGGGATAGCGGACAGCTCGGCAACGCTAAGAATAAATGAGACGACCACAATGCGCTTCCTTGAAGCTCCGGCGCACCAGACTCCAGGCATTATCAACCAGCGCAAAACGCCTATTCTGGTCAAAAAATTTCGATGTTTTCAACATTTGCATATACATCCAAGCTGACATCGACCGCCCTGTCCAACCTCAGAAGCGCTCCACTTCCCTGCGTTTCTTCGGCATCAGTGCATGCAGTAGAGTCAGCGAAAATCACGATCGCCTTCTGCCCAGTCTTTGAACTGGGGTAGATGATTCCGTCTATCTGAGCTCCATCTCCAGTCCGATACACATGTCGAAAATACTCTGTCACCACTTGGGTGGGTACGTACTCAGCGTGTGCTCTATCACTACGCTCAATTGGTTTGGTGAAATCGTCGATAAAGTTATTCATGAACCGGTAATAGTTACGCAGCTTCTGGAGTGTTGGATCGAAGAGGCTGGGAACAGGAAGCGACTTCGATAGATCCACTACTCTAAGATCTCGAAGAGCAGTGAACTCGCCCGAGGCGACCTTCTTCCCCTTCGCATTGTCAGGCTCGTAAATCTCACGAATGGCTGTATTGAGATCAAATGCACCATAGAACATCGGAATGCCTACTGGGCTCATCCTATTAGGCATATTTGCTCGTTCGGCTGGAGGTGGGCCAAGATCCTTGGCCTGCGTTATCAACTCGTCCTGGTCGACGATCCGAACGCGATAAATTTTTTTCCCGCCCGGAACCGTATCAATAAGACCTAGACTTCCCACAACCCGGCCCAAGGTCTCCAGGATGTCAACCGGGTTCATTTCGTCATGCTGGTCACGATCGTATGCTGGGTTGACCGCCCTGAAAAAGACGAACCGCGCGGTGTGAGTGATGAATTTACTGAAGCTCTGCCAGCCGTAGACCAATATCTTGTGAAGAGGGAGAGAATACGGGTCTTTCTCGCACCATCCGGTGTCATGAATTGACCCGGCAATGGTATCTAGAATCTCTTCTGGGCAATCGGGGCCTACGTCGTAAAGCAGCTCATAAATGTTGTAAACATTACCTTGCCACCCACCTTCTCGGGTCTCGTAGGGAAGTCCTTCATTGGCTGGATCGCCCCACTCCAAGCAGAGGCTGTTCACCACGTGCTCTATCACATTATCCATGGCGGACACTTTGACTGATCTATCGCAGTAGGAGCAGGTACCGGGACTACGATGTCTCCTTACGAATTTTTTCAGCCCAGCGTCTTGAATGCACCTCTCGCATACATAGGTATCCTCAACGCTCGAATAGCCGCGCTCCATTTCCTCTTCCCGCATCCTTTGGACTCTGCCCATCCCGGTAATCTCATTCTGTAGTGAATCTAATCTGCTGGCTTTGCCGACGCAGAAACTTAGAGGATCTCGAAATCGGGGAGTCCTAATCGGCCTTCAAGTAGTAAGGGGGAAATCGCGGGCATCACTCTATCCATGCTGCGGCGACTGACCAAAACCTCTGAGGCTGATAGCCGACGTCGCGAACCCTAGCTTAGCCTTTTCGGTGATCTATCGAAACGTTCGACTCCATGCGGTGAACGCGGGCGGCGATGCCGACCTAATGGCTTAGTAAACTCAATTCCCCGCCCTGCTCTTGCGTACCAAAGCGCTCGCCCCTTTCGGGCCAGCCGAAGACGTGTTTGCAGATGCATATACCACGCAGACACGCTTTCTGAAAGGTAGGCGCAGTCGAAGGATTCCAGTGGATGTTTGATCTAGGGTGATCCAATATTTGGCGGCTTTTACAGCGTAGTACGCTTACTACTTTAGGATTGAGACAGCGTTGATGCGATTTTTTTTGGATACAAACATTTGGAGCTACATCGCGAATGAGGATGCTGGCTGTGAGCTTGCAGCGGTCGCTAGGGCAGCAGACGTTGAGATTGTCGTCTCCCCTGCCGTGGTGGATGAGGTACAGCAACTGCCGGTTCCGGAAGCCCGCCGCAAGGTTCTGCAGCTACTGACAAAAAAGGACTGGAAGCGACTGATGCCCGAGGTGTTCAGCGAATGCGCGGAGCTCAAGTCAGAGATCATCAAGCTTCGACCTGAGTGGGTCATAGCCGAACCTAACCTTAGGGAGTTCAATCGGGTCAGGTACGACTGGGTAAGGCGAACCGGAGGCTACTGGGATCGCGCGCGCCGGGAGATCGAAACACCACCAACGAATGAAAGTGTTCGACGGGACGAAGAAGAACGCTTGGCTGTGGAGCAGTCGTTCGCGATAAGGGAGCGCATGAAGAAAACCAAGCCTGGCGGAGATACACACCTACAGTACGTCGGGCATGTCCCAGAGGCTGGCACTCCAGGCTGGACTGGAAAGCCCGTGCATTACTGGCGGATGCCCAGTCTGCACATGTTCAAATCGGAACTGCAGGTGTATGAGAGTGCGGTGAGAGAATGGCTCGATAGCGAAATTGACGTGCCCGCTATGCTTTCATCGCCAGAGTCGATGAATCGATTATGGCTGCACGAGTTAGACCCCGCCGCAGTTCCGCGGCAATGGCTGCGTGGATCGTTTGAGTTTCTTCAAGCTTGGCACAAAGTCACTACCGGCACCCCTGGCGACACACGACTGGCGACCCATCTAGTTGATGCGGACATCATCATATCGGCCGATAAGAACTTCGTCCGCTTTGCAGAGCGTTGTAGAGAGGATGCACCGTTCAAAATTGGCAAAACACTGCGTGCGCAGGCAAATCGAGTTGGCGTGGACGAGGTGCTGCAATGGATCTCCAAGCCCGACACCCTTTGATGTTCTGTTTCGTGGGTACGCTGTTGATTCCTAGGCCTGTTCCGGGGCAGATGCCCCACAATTGCAGTCGGCTGAAACGAGGTAGCCAGTATGAATGACAACCGTGAGCAGTCGGGTAACGAGCAAGAGCTAGAGAGTTTCCTGCAAAAACAGCAGGCGGACTTCAACGAGCGTAGCTATTGGCTTCAGCATTCGCTGGGCGCGGAAACCCATTGGCTTTTTATCCAGGCGTATGATGCCCTGAAACATGAACTCTACTTGCCGGCTTGCACTGGATTTCTGACCGGAATTGAGGGCTCGCTTCGCAATACGATGGCTCAAGTGAAGATCCCTGCCCCAATCGACAACGTTGACGATATCTCACTGCTCAGTAACTCACTGTTGCGCCAAGCTAGGGCCAATGGCATGTCAATCGACGCCTTAGCATTTCCAGGTGAGCAAGATTTCGAAACCAATTTGCCTACCCGCCAGAACGTGGAACTCGTAAGGGTTCGGCACACCCTGTGTCATGGCAACATTCTTGAGTATGTTAGTGCCCAAGAGGATTTGCCGGCACTCTTCACACCAGAGTGCTGCCGCGACCTTGCCAATAAGCTTCACGTTATCTCTCGTAATTGGGTAGCGAACCTTGGCGCGTTCAGAAAGCAGGCTATGGGACTGCAATAATCGATCGTCTAGTCGAGTCTCACCCTTCTTACCATTTTTTGCGCCTGTATCTCGCCAGGGCGCGAACGCTATTAAGGACGATAGAATGACCGTTATCTCTGGAGATCCGACGACTCAGCTGGCCTTCTCGATGTTCGAGAACAAAGGGGTATATGCCGTCCTGGTCGGCTCCGGCATTTCCCGGGCTGCGGGTATTCCTACGGGATGGGAGATCACGAAAGAGCTGGTGGAGCGCGCAGGTGTTGCAGCGGGCGCGCGCCCTCAAGATGACTGGGTTCAATGGTATGTCAATACGACTGGCCAACAGCCCAACTACTCAGTCCTGCTGGAAGAGCTCGCCAGCACGCAGACGGAACGTCGAGCCATCATTCAGGGTTTTCTTGAGCCCAGTGCTCAGGAGCTTGAGGACGGACTCAAGACCCCCACGCCGGCTCACCGCGCGATCGCCTCAATGGTCAAGTCGGGCCACATTCGCGTTATCGTCACCACGAACTTCGATCGGCTCATGGAGAACGCACTACGCGAATTGGGCATCGAACCCACTGTCGTAAGCTCCGAGGACACCCTTTCTGGCGCAGAGCCTCTGACTCATTCTCAGTGCTACGTCTTCAAGATCCATGGTGATTACAAAGACGCCAGGATTCTGAACACTGACGCAGAACTGGGTGTGTACCCAACACCCTTTAACGCGTTGCTTGACCGAATCATCGATGAGTTCGGTCTGATCGTCGCGGGGTGGTCGGGTGAGTGGGATCATGCATTGCGGGCAGCATTTCTGCGCGCGCCTAGTCGACGGTACCCCACGTTCTGGCTCTCTCGCGGCCGGTTGTCCGACCGTGGCCAGGAATTGATTGATCAGCGTAAAGCCGTGGTCATCACCTCAGGGGATGCCAATACCTTTTTTACCGGGCTGAACGTCAAGCTGGAGACCATCCAGCAGTCCAGGCAGCTGAATCCGGTGGGAGCGGATATGAGCGTGGCAATGGCCAAACGATTCCTCGCGCGGCCGGAACAACGTATCCAGATGGACGATCTGTTCTGTAATGAGACGCGCAAGGTGATCGGACACTTCGCGTCTGTGTTTGCAGGCGGTCAAACGCGGCACCAGCATCAGCCCATTGATTGGGTTCTTGACTATGAATCGATAACAGAACCCTTGGTAAGGCTAGCTGCCGTCATCGGACGTTGGGGATCTGACAACGAACACAAGCTGGTATTAGACGCGATCGGTGCCCTGTACGCTGAGGCTCAGAAAGCCCAGGAAGGTTTCAAGAGCTGGCTGGATCAAAAGCACTACCCCGCTGCCATGGTGTTTTATGGGTATGGGTTGGGTTTGACGAAAGCCGGTCGGCTGGGCGAGTTGTTTAAATTGTTCGATGCTCCGCTGCAGAACCAGCGACGTGGCCGGATCCTATCGATGAATGCGGAGCTTTCACCTTTCCTTATCGAGAGCAACAGCCGCCAGATTTGGAACACCTTTGAAGGCCAGGAGCGCGCTAAGGCCCCCTTCAGTAACAGGCTTGCCGGTGTGCTCGTCCCACGATGGGCGCCTGACTTTGCGGGAATTGAATCAGCAGAGCTGCTTTATGAGCGTTTCGAGTTCCTTTGCTTGCTTCATTTCTTGAAATTGCGAGACGTGAACCAAGAGTCGCTGAGCAGCATGATTGAGCGAAACCAAACTAGCCAGATCAGCCTAGGCCGGATCTCTCTAGTTGAGGACAGGATCATACGATTGGCGCAGGAATATTCAACGGATGAACATCGAGTGCCACTACTCGAAGCAGGGTTTGCTTTTGGCAGTGAAAAGTATCTGCAGGACGTGCTGGACGCCCTGCAATCAGCTGCGGGCTGGTAGCCGCCGAACTCCTACCAAGTCCTTGCCTGCCGGCTTATCGGACCCCTTTAGTGTTGTCTCATCGACGGCTTCTTCATCATGAACCGTATCAACCTCTGATGGAGCCCAACAATGAACACCAACACTTCTGGCCAACCTCGCATGCTGAACCTTGAGGAGTTCGCCGCTCTCATCCGCAAAATGCGTGAGGTCGTCCAGTGGTCACAAGAAACCTTGGCCGAGCTCGCAGGCTTGAACGTGCGGTCTGTGCAATGCGTTGAAAATGCCAAGCCTGCTACCAGTTTCGGCTTGGCACCCGGAGCACGGCGACCAGCTTGCGGATTGAGCAGGTTGATCACGCCTATCAAGCTTTAGCTGCAGCCATCCATGCAGTTTCCCCTTCAGCATGCCAGCCTCGCTCGGCTAGCTGCTGAGTAGCATCCAAGATCCCGACGTCACCAAAAAAACGATGTGGTTCCCGGAAAATGGATGCCAGCAAGGGACACCTTGCACAACCCCGAATCACGATTCCAGTACGACAAAAAATGCCAACACGTCCGGATACGGGAAATTGATCGCGGCGTTACCGATGATGTAGTGCTCACGCGTAACCCGAGGCAGGGCGAGGTCGACCAATGGTTGAGTCATCCCGGGGACGAGGCTAACGCGGGTCTCGGAAAACTCGGTCTATGAACATCAATCGATGAACAGCCGCATTCATTTCTGGAGCATTAAGCCAGGGGCGTTCTCCCGATGAGCGATTCATGAACATTTGACATCGCCCACTTTTAAATAATGTATTATGTCGGATATGTTCATAAGCGACGTAAGTCACTGATTCGACGAATTCGTTATTACGCCTACTCTCCCAATGAGCCATGTCCATAGTGCTCATGACGAGTCCTCTTCAGGTCAACGACTACCGCTGCTCGGGCAAGCTGGTGACGCGCGCCGTTGCCCATGCTTGTCCGCTCATGTACGTCCAACTCAAACTCAGGCGCCGCGTTTTCAATACTGCGGCGGCGCATCTACGAGCGATCCAGGCTTTCTATAGCTACGCAAAAAGCCGATACCTGGATAAGGGCTGTGCGCTCAGACAAGGTGATGCTTGGCACCGAGTGAGGACTGCGCAGCTGAAACCCTCATCTTTGATCGTGACGGCGCCGTTGCTGGTATGCACAGATCTTCAGGATTCTGTCATGGTAATGGCTCTTCATAATTAACATAACTGTCGTTGTGTTTAATTTTGAGGGCTGCTAGCATCGAAATTGCCACGTGGCATTTTCGAGGAGAAAGCTCTCATGCAACTCTCTGTGCGAAAGGCGTTCCTGGAAGACGGGGCCGTCCTGATCAAAGGTTTTCTGAACAAAGATCAATTGGCTGAGTGCCGGGCAGCCTATGACTGGGCAGTCGAGAATCACGGCCCTCATGCAACCCGAATGTTCGACGGGACTGAGCAACAGTCCCATGTTGACAATGCCAACCCCGTCGCCAAAGCCCGTCTTGAAGAACTCGTAACCTCCCTGCCCTTTGGCCAGCTGTTTGCGCAGCTCTGGGGCTCGGAAAACGTGTGGTACTTCGCCGAAGAGGTGTTTCTCAAAGCAGGTGGGCGCGGATCTCGCACGCTTTGGCATCAGGACACGTCTTATCTGCCATGGGCCGGAAGCCACTGGGCCAATGCCTGGATCAGTTTTGAATCAGTGCCGAAGAAAAACGCTTTGGAAATCGTTCGAGGTTCGCACAAAGGACCACGCTACGACGGCACTACGTTTCGCGATCCTAACGATCCGACTCAACCGCTGCATGGCGGCGACGCATTACCACGCCTGCCGGATATCGAGGCGCTGCGCCAAAACGATCCCGAATCATTCGACATCATTTCGTGGGCTACCGAGCCTGGCGATATCGTCTTGCTGCATCCGGGTTCACTGCATGGTGGCGCTCCAGTGGATGAAGCTTTCCCGGATCGTCACACCTTCGTTTTCCGTTTCTTTGGCGACGACGCCACCTTCCATCCTTTACCAGAAAACAGCGCGAGCGGTTACCCGCAGCAAGGCGTGCTGTTTACTGAAGAGCTGTCGACCCTGAAAGCGGGAGACGGCTTCCGCCACCCAACGTTCCGCCAATTAATATAAAAGGAGCATTGCCATGAACACTCAAGTCCTGCAGCGTCAGTCCTTCAACCCTGGTCACACCCAGGCAATCTACGACAACTTCCACTTTTCCCAGGCAACACGCGTCGGCAACATGATCTGGGTGTCCGGCCAGGTCGGTATCGACGAGGCCATGGTTCCCGCCGAAGGCATCCAGGCGCAATCCCATCTGGCGTTTCAGTCTTTGCGGACCATCCTCGAAGCTGCCGGCGCAAGCCTGGCTGATGTCGTCGAGTTGATGACGTTTCATACCGATCTGCAGGGCGAAGTGCACGCCTTTGGACAGGTAAAGGACGAATACTTCCCTGAACGTTATCCAGCCTGGACCGCTGTCGGCATTTCACAACTGGCAATGCCGGGCTTGCGCGTGGAGGTTCGGGCCGTCGCGGTGATTGGCAGCGGTCGAATCTGAACGATTGCATGATCGCGACGTGCCAAGCCAAAATGGCGTTCGCAGCCGCTGCCGGCTCAACGCCTTCAACCAACGGAATCACTTTCTCTCATGCATGATGCTCAAGCGCCTTCCACGGATAGTCAGCACTCCAAAGACAGTGATTCAGCGCCCGCCCCACGTCGCGGCCGCCCGGTAGGTAACCGTCTGGAAAAACGCGGTGAACTGTTGACTGCAGCCATCGAAGTCATTGCGCAGGAGGGTTATGCCGGGACGTCTCTGCGCAAAGTTGCCAGCCATGCCGGCTGCACCACGGGCGCCGTGACCTATTACTTTGCCAATAAAGAAGAAATGATCACGGCGGCGGCGCAGAGTCTGTTTGACGAGTTCGATCACTTGCTGGATGCCGATCAGGAAAAAGTCGATATCAGGGCAATGATCGAGCAGTGGTTGAACCTGACTCAAGCCAACGACTCGGCGCGTTGGCTGGCCCTGTTTCAGATGCTTGCACACGCCCGGCACGAACCGGTGTTTGCCGACGTAATCCAGAAACGTTACTCGCGCTTTCGCGAGGATCTCGCAAGCATTCTGGGCAAAGGACAAACCCAGGGCATCATTCGCAAGGACATTGCTGCCGATCTGCTCGCCGATCAGCTCAGCGCGCTGAGTGACGGCTGGATGATGATGTTGCCAATCGAGCCAGAGCGATTTGAAGCCAAACGCAGCAAGGCCTTGATGGATGCGGTCATCACGCTGATCAGCCCCGCTCGCTAAACCCTACCCTGCCCTCAGGCATCCAGAAGATTCGCTTCATTTGCGCAGCGAATCCTGCTTGATGGCGCCCGCCTATCTCTCACCCCCTCGGTTAATCGCCATTGCGCCGATTTCACTTTGCTGAATTCCTGTTCCGTCATATATTTGCATAACATCTGTGATTATAACTAAAAGACGGAGGTGACGATGGATGCGGATCTCGATGAACTGTCGACGCAATCACGACAGCGACGATTGTTATTGCAAGCGGTTGGAGGCGCGGCCCTCGCCGGAGGGCTCGGTGTCACCGGGCGTGCGATGGCGCAAACCCAACCTTTAGACACCTCGATACTGGATGTGGTGATCATTGGCGCAGGCCTGTCCGGGCTTACGTCTGCCAGAGACCTCCAGGCCGCTGGCTGCGAGTCGTTTGTCGTGCTTGAAGCCCGCGATCGCGTCGGTGGTCGCACACTTAACCATGACCTAGGCAATGGCGTAATCTGCGAGGCCGGTGGGCAATGGATCGGCCCCGGTCAAACGTCAATCGCCGATCTGGCCAGACAGCTTGATGTCGCAACCTTTCCTACGTACTACAAGGGCAAGGCGGTCTATCTGATAGACGAGGTAACAGTCCAAGAGGACGTCAGCGATGGTCCGAATTCCAATACTGACATCGTCGCAAAACTGAACAAACTCGCCGAAGGCGTCCCCAGCAAAGCGCCGTGGAAAGCCAAGGATACGGGTGAGCTGGACAAACTCTCGATTGGCCAATGGCTGGCCGGGCAAGGCATCAGCAATGTCGACAAGATCGGCTTCAACATGTCCGTGAGCCTCACCTTCGGTACCACGCCGGCCGGCATGGGGCTCCTGCATTACCTGGCGATGATCAACTCCTCTGACTGCCGTCTCGAAAAGCTCGAAGGTGTCCAAGGGGGTGCACAGGAATCACGTTTGGTAGGCGGCTCGCAAATCCTCAGCTTGAAGATGGCGCAAGCTCTCGGAGAAAAAGTCCGATTGGCGTGCCCAGTGCGCAAGATTGTCGGTTGGGATCGTGATGTCGTCGAGTTGCATACCGATCAGGGCATCATGCGCACGCGGCAGGTGATTGCCGCGCTGAGCCCGGCGCTGTGCAATCAGATCGTCTTCGATCCACCCCTGCCCTCCGGGCGTGCCGAGCTGCATCGGCATTGGCCGGCCCATGCACCGATGCGCAAGACCGTGCACGTCTATGAGCGCCCGTTCTGGCGCGACCAAGGCCTCAACGGCCAGATCGTGCAAGTGGAAGGTCCGCTGATCTGGGCCTTTGACAATTCGCCGGAGGACGGCAGCCTGGGTGTGCTCAGCGGCTTCGTCAGAACTGGCCAATTACCCCATGACCCCAAAACCGCGCAGGACACCTTGTCGGCGATCTACGCCAGCGCCATGGGCGAACAAGCCCTGCACCCGATTCAGTTTCATGATCTGGACTGGGGCAAGATCGACCCGTGGAGTTTGAGTTGTATTTCCCCCATGCCTCCCGGTTTCTGGACGCAATGGGGCGAGTATCTGACGCCGGCGGTCGGCCGCATGATCTGGTCGGGTACCGAGACTGCGCAGATCTGGGCCGGGGCAATGGACGGTGCAGTCCGCGCCGGACATCGCGCGGCAATGGAAGCGCTCCAGGCGTTACTTCAACCTCGGAGGAACGCCTGATGAAGCGGATTATGATGGTTGGAGCCATCGTTGTGAGCGCAGCGTTGGCCGGATCAATTGCGATGTATGGACCGGAACTGTGGGCGGGCTATCGTTTCATGCAGGCCGTGGATCAGCACGACGCTGCATACCAGGCCAATGGCGGTGCGTGGCCACAGTTACAGGACACCTGCGCGCTTTGCCATGGCGCTAACGGTCAACCGCGCGACGCTCAATACGCAGCGCTTGCAGGGCAGACCGCAGCGTACATCGAAAACCAGTTGCACGCGTTTGCCGAAGGACGTCGCCACAGCGCACAGATGGAGCCACTGGCGGCCAATCTGACGGACGAGCAGATCAAACGTCTGGCCGCCTATTTTTCCGAACAGAAACCTGGTGTGACTGAAGTCCCGACGAAGGATGATGCGCTGGACCAGCGCGGTCAGCGTGTGGTCGCCGCCAACGGGTGTGCAGCCTGCCACGGCGAAAAACTCTCTGGCGGCCCCCTGGCTCCGCGTATCGCCGGACAAGGGCAGCTTTATCTGAGCGATCAATTGAGCGCTT
This sequence comes from Pseudomonas sp. Pse35, assembly GCF_024519715.1. Lineage (NCBI taxonomy): Bacteria > Pseudomonadati > Pseudomonadota > Gammaproteobacteria > Pseudomonadales > Pseudomonadaceae > Pseudomonas > Pseudomonas sp. Pse35. The sequence goes on from NZ_JALJRP010000013.1 coordinate 77,640, forward strand.
TCAAGTGTGGCCAACGCACCGATCCGACGCAGGCCATGAATGCCATGGCGGGCACCCTGTCCGATGAAGACATCAAGGCCGTGGCGCATTATCTGGCCAAGCTGAACCCTTGATCCTGCACGGGCAAGGATGCCCCCCGTCCTCCTCTGCATCACGCAAAAAAGCCCCCAGAACGGCGGCTTCGAACACTTCAACTACCCCTCAGCGCGTTTGCAGAGCTGCCATTGCGCCCTTCGCGCGCTCCAGCGCGCAATACGCGTAATACAGGTGCACCAGCAGATAAGCCCAGGTCGTCAGTGCAAGCACGTAGAAGTTCAGCAGTACATTGCTATCGTCGCCGGGGATCTTGTAGAAGTCGTAGATGCACGCAATGGTCAGTGAGGCGAGCATGCCAAACATCACTCCGATCGCGTGCAGTGACTCTCCAACGGTTGCCAGGCGTACTGCGAAATACACCAGGTAGACCGAAAATATCATCCACATCAGCACGTAGAAATACGGTAGGAGCGGGACCAGAACCTTGGCCGAGATCAACGCGAGTGTGCCCAGCAGAGCGCCGGCAAACATCATGAGTTCCTTGCCCACAGACGGCTTGTAGACATGCGTCACCGCCATCAGCCCGAGCGCGGTAATCAGCGGAATCCCAAAGGCTCTGGAGAACGCGTCGCAAAAGTATGAAATCAGGTACGCATGCTCCGATCCCGTCAGGAAAAAAACCAGGAAGTTTGTTGCGGAAAAGGCAACCACAAACCACTCCAGAGCCAGTAGCAGGTTTCTTTTCTTCAGAAACCTGATGCCGAAGGTCAGCCCATTGGCAAGCAGCAAGAAACAGGCAAGGCACAGCACAATATTTCTCGGTTCCATAACGATAGCCTCGGTACAGCTGACAGATAATTTGATGGATTAGCGGGGTTGAGGAACGAGTGCGGCCAGATAAGCCGCAATCGCTTGGCGCTCCTGCGCTGACAGCGCTGCGGCCATGGCTTGCATGGCACCACTGGGCTCAATGCGCTCGGCGCTGGCAAAAGCGTTGAGCTGGGCCAAAAGGTAGTCCTGCCCTTGTGCAGCCAGGCGTGGGAAGGCGTCTTGGCCCATCAGTTGGGCACCATGGCAGGCGGTGCAGCCTCGGGTTTGCACCAGTTGTTTGCCCTGATCCCTCAGCCCCTCGTCAGGACTGACAGCCGCATGGGCAACGACCGATTGCCGGGCATAAAAATTCGCCAGTAGATCAATATCATCCGGGCTGAGGGTCATCGCCAACGGCCCCATGTTGGGCGCAAGCCGTTGTCCGCTCGCAAAATTGCGCAACTGGGCAGACAGATACGCGGCGGGTTGCCCGGCCAGGCTCGGATACCTCGAGTTCATCGAGTTACCGTGGCTGCCATGGCAACCGGTGCAGGCATCGGTCAGATGGGGCCAGTTTCCGCGTTCGGCCTGGTAGGCCTCAGTGGAGGTGGTGATGTAACTCTGCAGCCGATACAGATCGAGCAGATCGCGGCCAAAAATCGCCAATAGCACCGCAATGACCACGATGACGCCAAGCGCTATGATTTTTTTCATTGCCGCCTCCTACACCCTACGTAATGCGTTGAGCACCTGTAAGGCGCTGTGGCGTCCGGCGCGCACGGCACCGTCCATGTAACCTGCCCAGATGTCAGCGGTTTCGGTGCCCGACCAGAACAGATTGCCGCAGGGCGGACGCAGTGCCTCGCCATGTGTCGACCAGAAACCGGGGGGAATCGGCGACACGCACGTAATGGTCCACGGGTCGGCATGCGCCCAGTCATGATCGTGATAGGAAACCGGCTCGAGCGCTGCGTCCCCCAGGGCACGTGCATAGATTTCGGTCTGCATACGCTTCGCGGCCTCTAGGTCGGTGGGGGCTGCGGCATTCAAAATGAACGCATTGATCACACCGATTTCGCCGTTTGGCGGCGAGTTGTCGTATGCCCAGATGACCGGCCCACCGACCTGAATGATATGGCCGTTCAAGCCTTTGTCGCGCCAGAAAGGCCGCGGGTAGACCATTGTGGTCTTGCGTGCCGGCGAGTGCGCCGGCCAGGCTCGCTGCAGGGCGGCGCGGGTTTCGGGCAGCGGTGGATCGTACTGCAGGCGTTGGCACAGTGCTGGATGAATCGCCATGATCACGCGCCGGGCGCGGATCTCGCCCTGATCCGTTTGCAGTCTGACGATGTCGCCGTTCCAGTCAGCAATTTTGCGCACCGGGCACGACAAGCGAACCTTGTCACCCAGCAATTGCGCCATTTTGCTGCTGAGAACCTGTGAACCGCCGACGACCCGCGTCCCTTGCGCGCTGTCCTTGATCGAGTCGAGCCGCATGTATTCGCTGCCGGCCGAATTGATCATCGACAGAAAATGCAGAAAGCCCATCTTCGCTGGTGTGACGCCGCAGGTCAGGAGAAAGCTGGCATTCCACCCTGCGCGGTCTTCCGGTTTGATGTTTTGCTGAGCCAGCCAGTCGCCTGCCGAGAGCTTGTCCAGTTCGGCCAGTCGGGGGGATTTCCATGGCGCGCCGCACGGCACATCACGCGACAGCTCGCTGAGTTTTGCCGAGACGCTTTCGTCGGTACCGAAGGTGCCTTTCAAATCGACGGCGACACGTCCATCGCCACCGAGGATCACGGTTTCCCCCTCATAGAAACTGGGAAAGGTGCCGACCTCAAGCTCACGGGCCAGGTCCGCTACGGCGGTTTGTCCGGGGCCGATCCACTGGCCTCCGGCCTCGGAGATATAGCCGGAACCCAAGTCATGATTTAGCGTGCGGCCACCGACACGATCACGCGCTTCAAGCACCAGCAGCGACTCGCAACCCGCCAGATGCAGATCACGAGCGGCGGTCAAACCAGCCAGGCCGGCACCGATGATCACCACATCAAACACATCGTCCGGGTTGTCTTTGAGCAGCGCATCGGCGGCAGTGGCCAGGCCAATGTTCAAACCGATCGATCCCACGGCGGCAGTGGCACCGGCCAGTTTAAGTAGTTGCCTGCGCTTCAAATCAGGAGGGGCGTCAGTGCTCATGTTCGTTGCCTCACATCACGTTATTGTTGAATTGAACGCCCGTGGCCGAGCGTGGGTGCGGCAGTAAAAAAGGGGTGACGAAAACGCAAACATTCGTTTGTCTTTCTGCAGGCGAACGCCTACCGGCCCCAGGACTTCAAGGTCAGCGTCATCATGCAAACTCAGCGTGTTGGTTCTATAAGCCTCAGCCGTCAGGCATGAGGGCGCGCAACTTTGCGGTTGGTGTATTCGTCCAGCAGATGTGCCCCTCCCAGCGCCACATTCACGGCGCACCACTGCAGCGGTTCGGGCAGGGTTTTCGGGGTTTTATGCCGCAACGCGGCGAGCAGCGGATGCTCGATACCGCCGATTCTTTCCGCCAGCAGGTGACCGATCAGCGACTGCGATGCGACGCCGTGTCCGGAGCAACCCGCGGTATAGAGAATGTTGTGGTGCGACCCGGTTTCGCCCACCACCGGCAACGCGTCGTAGGCCATGCTGACGTAACCACTCCAGCACGCTTGAATGCCGACACCGCGTAACGTCGGGAAACGCACGCCAAGGTTGTCTTGCAACGCGCGGTAGGTCACCTCATCGGGAATGTTCGGGGTTTTCGAGCCGTAGGCATAACCCAGCCGTTTAGTGGTCATCAGCAGCGTATTGCGTGCGGTCAGGCGATGGCTTTCCATCACCAGGTGCGGCGTGGTCAACCCTTCCCGCCCTGCCCAGCCCAGCGATGCCAACTGCTGTGGTGTCAATGGCTCGGTTTCGACCGCCGACACTCGAAATGGAACGACTTTGTCGCGCAGAAGACCGAGTTGCGGCGTATAGGCATTGGTGGCCAGCACCACTATCGGCGCGCTCGCCTGCCCGCGTGGCGTCCGGCAGGTGATCGTCGACCCGTCGGAGTACGACTCAAGCTTGGTGTTTTCATACAGCCTCACTCCCGCCTGAAGTGCAGCGCGGCGCAGGCCCATCACATATTTGCCAGGGTCCAGCGTACCGCCGTGGCGTTGCAGGCAGCCAAACAGAAAGGCCGGTGGAATGCCCCGCGCGCGCATTTGTGCCTGATCCAGAAACTCGGTTTGCGAACCCAATTCGTGGCCCACGGCCATGCTTTTGCGCAGCCTTTTCTCCTGCGACGGATGGATGCCCGCCCTGATGATGCCCGATGCGTTGTAGTCGCAGTCGATCTCCAATTCGCGTAAGCGACCTTCGACGTAGGCGACAGCTTCGTCATAGAATTTGACGATTTTTTGCGCTTTTTCCTTGCCAACACGTTTCAAGAATAACTCGAACTCAATGCCGACGCTGCCGCCCAGATAGCCGGCATTCCGCCCGCTGGCGCCGAAACCGGCAAACGCCTGCTCCAGCACCACAACCTTGGCCCCCAACGCCGTCAGTTCCAGGGCGGTGGACAGCCCGGCGAAACCGCCACCGATCACGATGACGTCCGCGCTGACATCGCCCTCAAGCTCGGGTTGCAGATCAGCCGGAGTTTCGACCCAGCCACCCAGCCGACGGAAATGCCCGCCGGCGAAGTGGCTTTCCAGCTCTCGTGATTGGTAGGTCATGGACATGTGATGTGCTCCTATCGACTCAGGATGTGAATAGCGACGGCTGCTTCCTCTACACCTTGCAGACCGCCACCGTTTTCCTGGATGGCATGCCGCGCACCGGGTACCTGGCGTGCACCGGCCTCCCCGCGCAACTGGGTGGTCAGCTCGTACAACTGACCGATCCCTGTCGCACCCAGCGGATGGCCCTTGGATTCCAGGCCGCCAGAGGGATTGATCGGCAGGCGACCACCCAGGGTGAAATCGCCGCGTTCGGCACACACCCCACCCTCCCCCAGCGGCGCAAGCCCGAGGTTTTCCGCCTGGATGATTTCGCCCATGGCCGAGGCGTCGTGCACTTCGGCCACGTGCATGTCCTGCGGGCCAAGGCCGGCGATTTCGTAGGCTTCACGCGCTGCCAACAGGCTGACGTGCTTGTGCGGCTCGTCGAGCCCACGCAGGGTGAAGCTGCGGATCACGCTGGCGGCGATCCGCACACAACGTTTCGGGTCGGCACCAATGCGTTTCAATCCCGCCTCGGTACAGAGAATCGCGGCGGCCGCGCCGTCGGATAACGGCGCACACATCGGCAGCGTGATCGGATAAGTGATCGGCGGCGCGGCGAGCACTTCTTCAATGGTGAAGGTCTTGCGAAATTGCGAATACGGGTTGTGCACCGAGTGTTGATGATTCTTGGCGCACACCGCTGCAATCTGTCGCTGAGTGGTGCCGTAGGTCTTCATGTGCCAGCGACACATGGCGGCATAGATGGCCATGAACTTGCTGTATGGACGATCGGATTCCGAGCCCGGCGGCACCACGATGCCCTCGCCCATTTTCACCAGCGTCGCGTAGTTTTCCTCGGCGGTGGAAACGTCCCAGCCGGTTTCGAACAGGGCCAGCGCCCGCGCCTTGTCCGGCACGTTCATTTTCTCCGCGCCCAACGCCAGGGCTACGTCGGTAGCCCCCGAGCGCAAGCTCTGCACTGCCAGATGAACCGCGGTACTGCCCGAGGCGCAGGCGTTTTCGACGTTGTACACCGGCACCCCTTCGAGGCCGATCTTGCTGCACAGCACCTGCCCGGGAATCGACAGTTGCCCTTGCAGATGACCGTTGGTGATCCCGGCGTAGAACACCGCACCGATATCGGCGCGCAGGGCACCGGAATCGGCGAGTGCGCCTTGCAAGGCCTCCAGCGCCAGATCCTGAAGGCTTCGGTCCAAGTGGCGACCGAACTCGGTCATGGCAATGCCGGCGATGTAAATAGGTTCCATCAGATCATTTCCCTCAGATACGCCGCTCAACGTTTTGCCAGTAATGGGCACGCAGATCTTTTTTCAGTACTTTGCCGACCGGGCTGCGTGGCAATGCATCAATGAAATCCACGGTTTTCGGCGACTTGACCGAACCGAGCCGGGTCTTGCACAGCTCGATCAACTCCTCAGCAGTGACGGTATGCCCGGCGCTCAACTCGACCACGGCCTTCACGCCCTCGCCCCATTGCTCATCTGGCACACCGATGACGGCGCAGTCCTGCACCGCCGGATGACTCCACAGCACTTGCTCGACTTCACTGGGATAAACGTTAAATCCGCCGGAGATGATCATGTCTTTCTTGCGGTCGGTAATGTGCAGGTAGCCGTGCACATCGAAATGGCCGATGTCGCCGGTGTGCAGCCAGCCATCGACGATGGTTTCTGCGGTTTTCTGCGGATCCTTGTAGTAGCCCTTCATCACCAGATCGCCGCGCACACAGATTTCTCCGGTTTGGCCCTGGCCGAGAATGTCTCCGGCGTCGCTGAGAATTTCCACCCGAACCAGCGGATTAGGACGGCCTACCGATGACAAACGCTCGTCCGTTGCAAGACGTCCACCGTGCAAATGTTCGGCGGGCGGCAGGTTGGAAATCGAGGCCGGCGCTTCCGTCTGACCGTAACCGCCGGCCATTACCGGGCCAAAGGTCTCGATGGCTTGCTTGAGCTTGTCCACCGACATCGGTGCCGCGCCGTACAGGAAATACTTCAACGAGCTGAAATCGACCTTCTGCGCCAGATCCGGAACATCCAGCAGTCGATAGATAACCGTCGGCGGTAGAAAGGTCTCGGTGACCTTGTATTTCGGAATCATTGCCAGCATCAGTGCAGGATCCGGCTTAGTAATGATCACCACGGTGCCTCCGCGCGAGGTGCACGGCAGGGACAGCGTGCCGGCGGTATGCGTCATCGGCGCCGCCGCCAGGTTGACCGGCGGATGCTCATCGGCATATGGGAAATTGATCATAAAGTGCGCGCAGAACGTTTGGATGCTGCGATGAGTGTTCATCACCCCTTTCGGCAGCCCCGTGGTGCCGCCGGTTGGCGAGAGCGCCACGACATCATCGAGTTGATACTCGACCTTCGGTGCCGTGGCCGGCTGATCCGCGATCCAGGACTTGAGCGACGGCGCCCCGGGCAAGTGCTCGTCGATGCAGATCCACAACCGGATTTTCGGCAGGCTCGAACGCAACGCGTCGACGATCGGCGCGAACTCTCGTTGAAAAAACAGCACCTCGCAGTCGAAGGCATCGAGCACGTGACGGTTCTCTTCGGCGCTGTTGCGTGCGCCGATGGGAATCCAGCACAGGTTGGCGCGCCAGAGCCCCAGGGTGCAGGTCCAGGCCACCGCATCGTTGGCCGACCAGACTGCGCCCTTGGTGCCGCCGGGCAGGTCGGCGGCTAACAGCGCGTTGGCGATCCGGCTAGACAGGTTGCGGACTTCGGTGAAGGTGAACACCCGATCGTCCTGGATGTACGCCGCGCCGTGCGGATTGATCCGCCAGCCACGGTCGAAGAAATCAATAATCGCCATGTTATTCACTTCACAGTTGAGTAACGGTTGCGCGGGCCAGGCCACGCTGCTCGAGGAAGCCCAGCAGATAGCGATGACCGAAGGCTTTCGAGGCCGAGGCGAAACCGGTTCTGGCGGTGTCGTTATTCAACAGTTTGACCACGGCTGCGGCGTGCAAGGCCCCGGTGGCGATGTAAGGCGTGATGCCATGCACGGTGGCACGCACGGCCGTCAGTTGACCACGACCGATTGCGAAGTCAACGGTGCGTTGCAGAGTGCTGCGTTCACGCGGTGGCATGCTCGGGGTGGTCGATTGCACGAGGCTCTGGATCACCGCGTCCTGCTGTTCTTTGGGCAGGTGCTTGTATTCGGCTTCCCACTTCTCACCCAGGCCGTGGACCATTTTCATCACCGGGTTGTCGTAGAAGCCGACACAGGACATGCAACTGCGTACCCGGCCATCCTCTTCGTAAAATACCGGTAGTGAAGTGCCGCCCCAAGGCAGGCAGAACACAGCTTCCAGCAGATCAGGACAAACCACGTTGAAGCTTGTGTTCGGCGCATAAGGCACCAGTTCCTTCTCCCACAGGTAGGCGCCGGGGTAACGGACGCCCTCGAAAATGGTCGCCGTTGAACCGACAGTCACCCCAGCGGCACCGGTGCGTGGGCCGCGGGTCAGTGTCGCGGTTTCCAGCGAATCGACGCCCGGTGTTTCCAGGGCCAATTCGGCGGCGATCTCGGCGTAGGTGTACATGTACGCCAGCGATGGCGACAGCAGCAGCCCGGCCTGGCGATACAGCTCGCCGAACTGATCACGCAAGGCTCGAATGTGCGCCTGCTCTCCGGCTGGATCCAGATAATGGCAGCCAGCTTTCAAGGCCGCTTCTACGGCAGTCAGGCCAAAATTTATGAACGGGCCGACCGTGTTGCACACCACGCGCGCACCTTTGAAAACCGAGACCAGCGCGTCGACCTCGTGGGCGCATTCAATGATTTCGTAAGTGGCCGACTCCAGGCCGACGACGCGTTGTGCCATCATTTCCTGAGCGCGGGCGGCGTTGCGAGCGACGGCGGTGAACGGGATGTGCTGGTCGATCAACCAGTCCATGATCAGCATGCCGGTGTAACCACTGGCGCCATAGACAACGACAGGATATTTGGCCATCGGGATTTACCTCATTTGTTATTGTTGGATGAGTGATGTCGGGTGCATTCAGAATCAGTTGTTAGCCCAGCCTTCGGCGTACAGCTGCTGGGCGAGCAGCCCCAGGCGCATGGTCAGGACCCGGTTTTCGCCGTCCTCGATCAATGACGACTGGGTGTCACGCAAGAGTTTTTCGATCGGGTATTCACGGGTGGTGCCATTGCCACCGAACAGGCGGAAAGCTTCCTGCACAACGGCCATCGCCTCTTCGGTCACCGTGACTTTGGCGGAGGCGGTGGCGTACGGATGGGTTTGCGGCGACAGGCGCGCGAAGCTCAGCGAACGTCGGGCGACCGCACGGGCCGTTTCGACCCGACGCAACATGTCACCCAGGCGCAGACGGGTCATCTGGTGGTCGATCAATGGGTGCCCGCCCTGGCGGCGCTCATGGCAGTACTGCAGGGCCATTTCGAAGGCGGCTCGTGCGACACCGGTAAACACCTGGCCCATGTGGGTGCCAGCGAACGACCAGGAAGAACTGACGGCGCCGTAGTAGTTGTCGCGCTCGGCGATAGCAAAGCGCCGAGGCACTCGTACGCTGTCGAAGTAGATTTCGCCTTGAGGCAAGGATCGCTGCCCGATTTTGTCCAGCGGCTTGCCTTTGGACACGCCCTTCAGATCAAGCGGAATAATCAGCGCAATCCCGTGCGGCCGGCCGTTCTCATCGTAAAAACCGTCACCGTAATCGGCGCAGATCAAGCCCAGTGCCACTTGGGCAATGACGCCGTTGGAGACCCACGCCGAGCTCTGGCCGTTGAGGATGACTTCATCGCCAACCACTTTGGCGGTCAGGTTGCCGATATTGCCGAGCTTGCCCGCTGGCCAGTCTCGCGCCATGTCGAAGATCTGGTTGTCGCTGCCACGGTCGGGTTGGGTGGCCATCCAGCAGCCGATCCGGCCCTGGCAGAGTTCGACCAGTTCGGCATTGCCGGCGGCAACGGCCATTTGCAGAGGGAAACCGGCGCAGCCCAAAGAGATCGCCAGCCCGGCGTCGCCCCAGCCGAGTTCTTCACCGATCAGCGATTCGATTCGCACCGCCATGTCCGGCGGCAACTGTGCCAACAGCGCCGGGTCGAGGCCGAGCTTGGCGAACTCGGCAAACAGCGAGTAGTAAGGCGAGCCAGGGGCAACCACCTCTTCGGCGGTCATGCGGTCCAGCTCGCGACCCAATGGTCGCAACACTTCTTTGGCGAAGCGGTGCACGGAGGCCTGAATCGCAGCCTCCTCTTCCGTCAGCGGGGTTTCGAAACCGGTGAGTCCAGCGGCTGGCAGGGTGAGTGTCGACTTGAGCGAGATCATCAAAGTACCTCCATCGAGAGTGGCAGCCGCTGCGCTTGCAGCGTGCTGCGTCTTGTTATTTGCCATCGACTCTAACAAGCAAAATTAATTAACGCAACATTCGTTATGTTTATTATTTTGCACCTATAGAAACTCATTCAGGCATGGAAATTCGGCCGGAAATCAGCAGTTCGTTTGAGAAAAAATCGCGCCGACGTGTCGGGAAACGAGCATGGCGTTCGACTCCCGACATACCGCCGGTATCAGTGCCGAGAAACGACGCCTCTACGGGAAAAGACGATCGGCGAGCCATCCCCGTTCAGCAGTGTCGCCGTGAGCGAAACCCCGTCGCCGCTGGGTTGTTCATGGAAACTTTGGCCACCGTCGTCGCTGCGCACGATCAAACCGTCCAGACCTACGGCGATGACTGTTTGCCCGGAAACATCGATGGCGGTGACCGAGCTCTTGCTTTGCAGCGACACGCGCTGCCAACGTGCGCCGTCGGCGGAGCCGTGCAGCAACGTGCCGCGTTGCCCGCCCACCAGCAGCGAGCCGTCGCCCAGCACCGCCCCCGTCCACAGCGTGCCGCTGTAACCGGTATCCACATAGCGCCAGTGCTTGCCCTGATCGTCTGAGCGCAATAACTGGCCGCGTTCGGCGGTGGCGTACAAGCACCCTTCCCCATCGGCAAACAGCCCCATTAGGTTTAGGTCGGCCCGCTTCGAACCCGGCGGAGCTTCGAGTCGCTGCTCGGTCCAGTGCTTGCCGCCGTCATCGGTGGTCAGCACCAGCGACCACAGCCCCACCGCCACCCCTTGCTGCGGATTGAAAAAGTGCACGGCAAACAGTGGCCGATCTTCTGCACTGGAAAGGCGCTGCACCTGCCAGGTATCGCCGCCGTCAGTAGTGGCCAGAATCGCCCCCCAGTGACCAACGGCCCAACCCTGACGGGCATCGACGAAGGACACCCCCGTCAGAGGGGTGGCCAACGGCACGGATGTCGCTTGATGGAAATGCCCACCGTGATCATCCGACAACAGCACCACGCCGTGATCGCCGACGGCAACGGTTCGCTCCCCGGCCCGGGCAACGCTCAACAGCGTCGCGGCATTGGCGCTGGCCGTTTGTGTAGCCGGTACAGCCGACAAGGACGAAGCCTGCAATAACGCCGGCAACATCAGAACCAGTAAAGGCATCAGGTTTCGCATGGCTGTCTCCTCAATGCACCAGTGAGCCGATCAGGCGCACTGGGCGCCGTCGCGGGAATGTCCGCTCCAGCCATACTGCGAAGGCTGGGAGAACGGTCATAGCCATGATCATGTTGACCAGAAACATGAAGGCCAACAGCTTGCCCATGTCTGCCTGAAACTTCAGGTCGGAAAACGCCCAGGTGGCGACGCCCGCCGCCAGGGTGATCGCAGTAAAAATCGTGGCGACGCCGACCTCCAGCAATGCATGCTCCACGGCTTTGGTGATCGGTTGCCCGAGCGCCTGATGCAGCTGCAAACGGTTATAGATGTAGAACGCGTAATCCACGCCGATGCCGACCGCCAGCACCATGACCGGTAAGGTGGCGATGGTCAGGCCGATCTGCAGCTCCTTCATGAACCAGTAGCCGATGAAGGTCCCCAGAGTCAGCGGCAGGCAGCAGACCAGCACTGCGCGCCAATCGCGGTAGACGACAAACACCAGCAGCGCGATAGCGCCGTAGACGTAAAGCATCATCGGCAACTCGCTGCGTTCCACTTCTTCGTTGATCGCCGCGATCACGCCGGCGTTACCGGACGCCAGACGTACACTCACCCCGGGCTGAGTGAACTGGCTGCGGAAAGCCTTGGCCGCGGTGATCACCCGGTGAATGGTGGTTGCCTTGTGATCGGCGAGAAACAAATGCACCGCGGTCATACTGCAATCAGGCCGCATCATGCCGGGCACGCGAGCCACCTCGGCGGCCATCGACGAGTAGTTGGTCGGGTCGATGGGCACCGCGTTCATTTTCGGGTTGCCCTCGTTATAGCCCTCGTTGAACTGGCGCAGGCTGTTGGAAAACGAGGTCACCGAGACCACACCAGGCACACCTTGCATGGCCCAGACAAAACGGTCCTGATATTGGCCGAGAGCGACGTTCTCGCAGTCGTTCGCACCGCCATCGACCTTGACCTCGAAGACCACACTGAGCCAGTCCAGACCAATGTCGTAATTGCTGGCGATCGACAGCGCATCCCGATTGAAGCGCGCATCCTCGCGCAGTTCCGGGGCTCCGGCCTGTAAAGAACCGACGACTCGATCATGGCTTTGCCACGCCGCCGTGACAAAGATCAGCACGGCCATACCCAGCACCCAGCGCACGTTGTGCCATTCGCTCAAACGGGCGAGACCGTGTAACCAACGGACACGGCGCTGGCGAGAAACTTCCTCGGCTGCGGCGTAACCGTCATGCACCCTGAGCATCGAGGCCAGCACGGGCAGCATCACCAGATTGGTGACGATCTTGAACGCCACCCCGAGTGAAGCGGTGATTGCCAGTTCCCGCACCATGGGTATCGGGATCAACAGCAACGTCACGAACGATACGAATGCGGTGACCAACGCCAGTGTGCCGGGAATCAGCAACCCACTGAAACTGGCACGCGCCGCGCCCTCCACCGACTTGCCGCAGGCGATCTCGCGAATGATGAAGTTGATCTGCTGCACGCCATGGGATACCCCTATGGCAAACACCAGAAACGGTACCAGCACCGCCAACGGATCGAGGCCATAGCCGAGCAGACGCAAAGCGCCGAACTGCCAGATCAGCGAAACCAGCGAGCAACCCATCGCCAGCAAGGTGAAACGCAGCGAATGGCAGTACCAGAACACCGCAGCCGCTGTCAGCAACAAGGCCAGCAGACAGAACTCGAAAACCGCCGAAGCGCCCACGGCAATGTCCCCGATCTGCTTGGCGAAGCCGATGATCTGGATCTCGAAATCCATGTCCTCGAACTGACCGCGAATCTGCTGCTCCAGGACCTGGTTGTAAGCCACATAGTCCAGGCGCAGGCCGTTAGTATCGAACTCGTTGAGGTCGACCGTGATCATCGCGCTGCTTTGGTCGCGAGCCACCAGCGTTCCGATAAAACCACCCTGCGCCGTCGAGTTGGCGATCATGGCTATGCTCGTATCATCGAGACTTTCCGGCGTTACCGTCCCTGGTACCAGCGGGTCGGCACGAAAGCCCTCTTCGGTGATTTCATTGACGAACGCGTTGGGCGTCCACAACGAACGCACGCTGCTGCGCGACACGTTGGGCAGAAAGATCAGCGCCTGGGTGACGTCATACAGACGCTTGAGCCCTGCCTGGCTCCAGATCGTCCCTTGGCGAGCCTTGACCACCACAGTCAACCGATTCGCGCCGAGCAAGTCATTGCGATAGGTCTCAAAGGTCTCGATGTATTCATGGCCGATGGGCAACTGCTTTTCAAACCCGGCTTCCATGCGCAACTGCACGGCAAACCAAGCCATGCCCAAGGTGAACAGCGCCAGGCTCGCCAACGTCAGCATGCGATGCGAGAACAGCCATTGTTCGATGCGCGGTAACACGCCGCGCGAAGTGCTTTGCTTAAGGTTCAGGGAACTGTTCACGGCGCGCCTCACAGGGTTCGGGAAACCACAAGGCCAACGTAATCGCGATCACGCAGCAGTTGATCGTAAGGGGTCTTGCCGCCCATGAACTTTGCGTAGTTGGCCGAGATTTGCCAGCTCGCCGGATTGCGCACGAAGTTGAGGTAGAGGTTCATGCTGCTGGCGTCTTCGGTGAAGGTGGCCGACAGGTTCGGGGTGCGTCCGTTGATCGAGCGCGAGTAGAACACTCCCGGCGTGACCTGCCAGCCAGGAACGAGCGTGTTGTCATAGGTCAGGCTCAAATCGAGGCTGATGCCAGAGGAGGTTTTGTTACCCTTGGCGCTCGGCGCGATGGCCGGGTCCAGTTGCCAGGTATTAAGGCCGGCGGCGATGGGTTCCCCGGCGTAGTCGTTATGCAGACCGGGGTATTTCACGACCACCAGTTCGCTCAACAAGGTACCGGTGCTGGCACCGGTGAATTCGAGCAAGGTCGGCGAGTTGGACGGCGTCATGCTGTAGATGCCGGTCAGGTGCCATTGCAGTTTCTTTGCGTCTTTCCAGCATTTGCCACCGTTGGCGGCGCAAGCGTCGATGACCGGGTTGAGCGGTACCGCATCCTTGGGACGATAGGACAACTCGGTGCCCAGTGCCCAGTCGCCGACCGGCATATTGGCGCTGATGCCGTACATCATGCGGTCTTCCGGATATTCCCAGGTCGGCGCCGCGGCGAAGGTTTGCGGATCCACCTGCACGCTCAGTGACGGCAGTTTGTCGTGATAACGCATCACGTACAGACCCAGGTTGAGATCGGTGTTGTCAGGCTGCCAGCGCAGTGACACGCCCCATTGGCCGCTGTTGCGCGCCTCTTTTTCATCGTACCCGTAGGTACCCCTGCCCTCACCCAGCGCGTGGGTGGTGGACCAATAGCTCCCTACCGGGGGCAATTCACTTTTGTTCCAATTGAACTGCCAATACGCCTCGATATTCACCCCGGCACCAAGCCCCGACGCCAGGCTCAACATCGGGGCCGGCAGCAAGGCTTCCTTGAGCTGGGTACCGGGACGCGACAATGCCATGACATCGTAAGCGTTGGTGTTGTTGATGCCGCCAGCAGCGAACAGACTCTCGCCCCAGTTGATCACCTGATTACCCAGGCGAGCGCGAACACGTTGGTCACCGACATCGAAACTCTTGCTCACCCACAGATCCAGCAGACGCGCCTTGAACTCCAGATCGTCTCGGGCGCCACTGGTGAGGCCGTCGCTACCGACACCTTCAGGCCGGTTAGCCGATAGCGCACCGCTGGTGTCGGTCGCGGCAAAGTCCCGAATCCAGCTACCGCGCGCCATGAACGTGTAGTCTTCGGGAAACTTCAGCACCAGTTCATGGATGCCTTTTATGTAGTTGGTGAACAGGTCGCCCCGGTCGTAGTTCAAGTCGCCCTGGTCACCAACACCTGCGCTGGGCGCCAGACAGCCGCTGGGTGGATTGTGCCCGCCGGGGCCGCTGGTGATAAGGTTGCAGCCGCGCGATTCGGTGCGCAGTCCCATGCCCACGGCGATGGTGGAGTCGAAAGAGCCGCGAATGTTTTCGGTTTCAAAGGTGAACGCCATGGCAAATGGGGTTGCACACGCGATGACAAGACCTGAGGTTCTACTGATTATTTTTTTCATGTCTGTTCCCGAAAGCCGCTATCAGCGTTCGCTGTTGGCGCGCAGGTTGTCGGAGGTGTAGAAGTCGCGTTTCAGGCGCGGATTGCTCGCCCCGTCGGTCAGCCAGCGATGGTCGTTCTTGCCGGTGCCAATGGAGGTCATGTCGTACAGGTAGCGACCATCAACCAGGTTGTATTGCGCCTGGGCTTCCATGTCGCAGGTGCCGGTCTCGTACACCGGGATCGTGTAACCCTCGCGGACCTTCCAGATTTGCCCCTGCTTGTCGTAGTCCACCGCCATCAGCGCGTTCCAGCTGTCTTCGTCGATGTAGAACAGACGCTTCGGTGCCTGATGGCGCATGCCTTGGCGGACGGTCGCTTCGACCACCCACACGCGGTGCAGCTCATAGCGACGCGATTCGGGAGCGATGAAGTCGCGCTTGGCCACCTCCTCGATCTTCGCCGAGTTGTCGTAGGCCCCGAACGAGTTGTAGGGCACAAGCATTTCCTGCTTGCCCAGCAGCTTCCAGTCGAAGCGGTCCATGGGGCCGAAGAACACGTTGGATTCATCGATGGTGTATTGATTGTCCAGGCCGATTTGCGGTGCGTCGTAGGAATACGCCGGCATGCGCCGCACGCGGCGCTGGCCCGGGAAGTAATAGAACGTGGTGGCTTGCTCGCCGGCCTTGGTGGTGACCACCCCGGCTTGTCCGGCAAGCGCGGCGGGGTCGGTGTAGCTGAAGTAGGTGGCGACTTCCAGGCGATCGAATGACGAGAACAGCGCGCTGCCCTTCACGCCCCATGGTGTGTACATGAACCAGTCGGTGGAGGTGCGCAGCCAGTCTTCACTGCCCTTGCGTGGCGAAATTCCGGAAACGGTTTTCGACATATCGAAGCCAACGCCGCGATAGCGCATTTTCATGTTCCACATCACTTCGGCACCCGAGGCTGGAAATGGAAACGGAATGCCTGGAACATAGGCTTCCTGCAACGCCAGGCCGTCGCCGTCGAGCTTGGCGAAACCGACGTTCTTCTTCGTGTTCTGCGCGACGAAATCCGGCACGCCACAGCTGCGTCGTGTCGGGTACACGTCCATCCGGTAGCCGGGAATCTTCTTGAACATTTCTACCTGGCCCGGTGAAAGCTTGCTGGCGTATTTATCGACGTTGCCCGAGTCGATGCTGAACAGCGGCTTGTCATCCTTGAACGTCCATTGCTTGCCGCGCACTTGGCCATGGGTCCAACTGCCACCTTGAGGACCGGGTGCTGTCCACGCGGGAATCACCCCGTCGGCACTGGCCGCCGCCTCGCCTCCCAGCGGAGTCAGTTTGGTGCCGAGTAATGCTGGATCCTTATCTGCTGCCTGTGCCGTACAGAAAAACGCCGAGGCAGCGACGGCCGCGACCAGATGCTGGATTACGACGCCAATAGAAAAATTGTTATGGGGGCGCTCAATCACTGTGTTCATGGGAGGGATCCTCGTGGGCCTTGATCAGCAACGGGGTGGTCTTTACGGTGGCAACCCGTTGCCTGCGCTAACCTAATCAACTGACTTGATCAAATGACCAAGTCGAGTAATCAAAGCAAGCCCGGTGCCAAGATCCACAGAGCGGGAATTAGTCGTTTCTTATCAATCGATTGCGCGATCGCGGGGTCTACAGCGCGATAAAACTGCCGGAGGATGTTTCCGTTTGTTTCGCCGAAACGCACCGATTCGGGAAATAACGAAACAGTTGTTACCATTATTGGTGCAGCCGTTTCATGTCCCCTTTCCATTCATGACGCCTGGCGATTTGTTGCTGTAGGATCCGCAAGCGTCGACATCGCCCTTGTCGTTATAGGGCGCCAGGAATAAAGGAGATTGCTGAACCATGGCCAGAATGGGCGCTGAATTACGCCGGCAGGATTTCGTCGAGGCAACGATCAGAGTGATCGCCGAGCATGGCGTAGCCAATGCCACGACCCGCCGTATTGCGGCGCAAGCCGGCTGTCCGTTAGCTTCGTTGCATTACGTGTTCCATACCAAGAACGACCTGTTTTATGCGGTCTACGAATCGCTGTTCAGCCTGCCACCGCAAGCGCTGGAACAGGTACCGGCCGGGGCCACTGCTGCGGCGACGGCAGCCGAAGTTCTGCGGCAATTGATCACTTGGTTCATCGATCATCCGGATGCGGCCAGGGCGCAGACCGAGTTGTTCTTCTGGGCAATGCGCAATGACCCGCAAATGGCCAGCAAGATTTACTCGGTGGCCATTGAAGCCACCGAGCAGGCGCTGCAGCGAGCCATGGGAACTGAGTTGAGCGAAGCGTTTTTAAAGGCGTCCAGCCGCTTGCTGATTCAACTGGTAGACGGGCTGACCATTGCCTGGTCGGCCCACGGTGATCTGGATCGATTGCGAGCCGAAACCGAGACTGCTTGCACTGCGCTGGCCTTGTTGGTGGCCAGTCACTGAGTCGATCCTTGCCCAGGCGCCGCATGGGGATCAGATCGCGCAGGCTTCTTACAATTCATGACATTCGAACGGTGCGCAACGCCGATCCCGTGATGAACAAAAACTGTCTCAGATGAAGTCATTTGCTCTATTTCGGTGGTTTTCGTTGCAGTAATGAGCTTTTCCTGCACAATTCGGCGGATTGAAATTCGATTCGAGACCGACTGATGACCCTGACTCCTCAAGACGAACGACTTATCAAGGCGCTGGCCTTGGCCATCGTGGATCGCCCTCGGGCGACACTCAAGGAACTGGCTGAAGCGGCTGGCGTCAGCAAGGCTACGCTGCATCGCTTTTGCGGCACCCGTGACAACCTGGTGCAGATGATGGAAAGCCACGGTGAGACGGTGCTGAACCAGATCACCACCACCACCGACCTGTTGCACGGCGAGCCGGTACAGGCGTTGCGCAGTTTGATCAACGAGCATCTCGCGCATCGGGAAATGCTGGTTTTCCTGCTCTTTCAGTACCGCCCCGACACGTTTGCGGTCAATGGTGAGGGCGACCGCTGGCAGACTTATGCTGACGCTCTGGATGCTTTTTTTCTGCGTGGCCAGCAACTGGGCGCGTTTCGTATCGATGTCACCGCCGCGGTTTTCACGGAGCTGTTCCTGACCATGATTTTCGGCATGGTTGATGCCGAGCGCCGTGGGCGCGCGGCCAGTGCCAACTCGGCCAATGTGCTGGAACAGATGTTCCTGCATGGCGCGGCCGGCGCAGCGAGTGCGTTGTAAGCCTTACTCGGTTTTCCTGGAAAAAAAAGCCCCGAGACCTTTCGGTCTACGGGGCAAAGGCGGTTGGATGCGCCAACCAAAGGAGCTCTTGTCAGGCGTTATCTAACGGTTATCGGCGTGGACCAACCTCCGCCCAGCGAACGGAACAGATCGACCAGAGCAATCTGGCGTTGCGTGCTGACCTCGATAAACGTTGTTTCATTGACGAAACTGGTGCGCTGCGCATCGAGATAACGCAGGTGGCTGTCGATACCGCCTTCATATCGGGCCTTGGCCAGACTCAGGGTTTCAGTGCTGGTATTGGCCAGTGCGCGGCGCGCGGCCTCCTCCCGGCGCAAGGTGTCGGTGGCAGCCAATGCATCGGCGACCTCGCGGAACGCCGTCTGAATCGTGCCTTCGTAGGCCGCCACAGCTGAATCCTTGCGGGCTTCGGCCAGACTCAGCCCGGCACTGTTGCGACCAGCATCGAACAACGGCAGCGAAAGGTTCGGTACGAAACTCCAGGAGCGCGAACCGCCGTCGAACAGACCGGACATCTGCGCGCTGGAAGTACCAAAGCTGCCGGTCAGGCTGATACGCGGAAAGAACGCCGCCCGTGCCGCGCCGATATCGGCATTGCGCGCTTGCAGTCGATGCTCGGCCGCAAGAATGTCCGGCCGGCGCTCGATCAGCGTCGATGTGGTGTCCGCAGCGATGTCTTGCACCAGCATCGGCTGCGTCGTCAGCCGCTCGGGAATCACCTTGCCCGCGTCCTTTGTGCCCAGCAGCAAAACCAGCGCGTTGAACGCCTGCTGCTTCTCGCGCAGATTGCGTTCCTGTTCGGCCCGCGCCTGTTCCACCAGCCCCAGAGCTTCCTGATAATCCAGCGCTGTCGCCGTGCCGCTGGAGCGGCGCTGACTGATCAGCGCGAACGAGTATTCGCGGCTGCTCAGGGTTTGTTGGGTCAACTCCAGCCGACGCTGGGCGCCGTCGTGAACCAGATAGGCCTGGCTGACTTCAGCGATCAGCGCGATCTGCGCGGCGCGGGCTGCTTCTTCGGTGGCCAGGTATTCCTGCAGCGCAGAGTCACTGAGGCTCTTTACCCGGCCAAACAGATCCAGCTCGTATTCGGGCAGCGACAGACCGACCTGATACTGGCTGGCCACCCCTGCCCGGCCGTCACTGGCCAGGTCCGACGGCAAGCGCTGGCGGTTGCCGGACGCGCTTGCATTCAGCCCCGGAACCCGATCGGCCCGCTGAATGCGGTACTGCGCCCGGGCCTGCTCGATGTCCAAAAGGGTCTGGCGCAACGAGCGATTGTTATCCAGCGCAACACCCACCAGACGGCGCAGGTCGGGATCGACGATGAACGACTGCCACGCCAACTGGTTGATCGGAGCGCCCTGTTTCAACGACTCGCCCGCCCAGTTGTCCGCAATCGGTGCGACGGGCCGCTCATAGGTCGGCGCCAACGAGCAACCGGCCAACAACATGGCGATCACCAGCGTAGAAAATCCTGAAATACGCATGCGTCACTCCTGAGCCAAAGCGGGTTGTTCAATGGGAGCCGGTTTACTGCGCAACATCGATAGCACCCACACAAAACAGATCGGTACAAACAACACACCCAGCAGTGTCGCGCTGAGCATGCCGCCGATCACCCCGGTACCGATTGCCCGCTGACTTGCAGCCCCTGCCCCGGTCGCCAGTGCTAGCGGCACCACACCGAGAATGAAGGCCATGGAGGTCATCACGATTGGCCGGAAGCGCAGCCGTGCAGCCTCGATCGCGGCGTCGCGCAGGCTGTAACCTTTTTCCCAGAGTTCCTTGGCGAACTCGACGATCAGAATCGCGTTCTTCGCCGCCAGACCTATGATGGTGATCAAACCGACCTTGAAGTACACATCGTTAGGCATGCCAGCGACCATCACCGCGAGTACCGCACCGATGGCGCCGATCGGCACAATCAGCATCACGGTCAACGGAATCGCCCAGCTCTCGTACAGCGCCACCAGCAGCAGGAACACCACCAGAATGGCCAGCGCAAACAGTTGCGTGGCCTGACCACTGGAGACCTTCTCCTGGTAGGACAAACCGGTCCACTCGTAGCTGAAACCGGCCGGCAACTGCGCGGCGATACGCTCCATTTCTGCCATGGCTTCACCGGTGCTGTAGCCCGGCCCGGCATCACCGACGATGCGCACCGACGGATAACCGTTGTAGCGCACTACCTGCACCGGACCTTCCTCCCAATGCGTGGTGACGAAAGCGCTGAGCGGCACCAGATCGCCCGCGCTGTTGTGTACGTACAGTTTGAGCACGCTTTCCGGAGTCATCCGGTCGCCCTGCTCGGCCTGCACCACCACGCGCTGCTGGCGGCCGGCATTGGTGAAGTCGTTGATCACCTCCGAACCGAAAGCGGCAGACAACGCACTGCTGATCGATTCAAAACTCACCCCCAGGGTGCGCGCCTTGTCACGGTCGATCACTACGCGCAATTGCGGCGACTCCGCCAGACCTTCCATCATCGCGTAGAGAATTTTCGGGTTGCCGTTGGCCTGACCAAGCACCTGATCACGAGCAGCGAGCAACGCTTCCCGACCCAGGCCGGCACGATCCTGCAGGCGTAGGGCGAAACCACCGGAGTTGCCCAGACCGTCAATCGGCGGCGGTGGCACGGCCATCACCGCACCGTCGTTGGCCACGGCAAATTGCTCGTTCAGCGCATTGACTTCTGCCATGGCCGATTGATCTTCGCCACGCTCCGACCAGTCCTTGAACACCGGGAATGCCAGCGCTGCGTTATCGCCCATCCCAGAGAAGCTGAAGCCGGACACCAGGAACGTCGACTGAACCGCGTCACGGGTAGCCAGGTAACGCTCCAGTTGTTCGCCAGTCGATTCGGTACGGGTACGGGTCGCGCCCGGCGGCAGCTGGACGTCGACGATCATGTAGCCCTGGTCCTCCACCGGCACAAACGATTCCGGCAGGCGCAGGTAGAAGTAACCGAGCATGGCGATAATGCCCAGGTACACCAACATCATCCGGCCGGAACGCGCCACCAGCCCGTTGTTCAGGACTGAATAGCGATCGGTGAGCTTGGCAAAGCCACGGTTGAAGGCGCCGAAGAAGCCGCGCTTTTCATGGTGCCCTTGTGGAATCGGCTTGAGCAGCGTGGCGCATAGCGCCGGGGTGAACGTCAGCGCGAGGAACCCGGAGAACAGAATCGACACCGCCAGCGATACCGAGAATTGCTGGTAGATCACACCGACCGAGCCGGACATGAATGCCAGCGGCATGAACACCGCCGACAGCACCAGGGTGATACCGATGATCGCGCCCGATACCTGCCCCATCGCTTTCACCGTGGCGTCGACCGGCGACAAGCCCTCCTCGGCCATGATCCGTTCGACGTTCTCCACCACGACAATGGCGTCGTCCACCAGAATGCCGATGGCGAGCACCATGCCGAACATGGTCATCATGTTCACCGAGAAGCCCAGCACGTACATCATCAGCAGCGTGCCCAGCAGACACACCGGTACCACGATCGACGGAATCAAGGTGTAGCGGATGTTCTGGAGGAACAGGAACATCACTAGGAATACCAGGACCATCGCTTCGATCAGGGTATGAATTACCTTCTCGATCGCGACATCAACGAAACGCGAGGTGTCGTAAGGAACGGAATATTCCACGTCATCCGGGAAGTAGGCCGACAGTTCGGCCAGGCGCTGCTTGACCGCAGTTGCGGTCTGGATCGCGTTGGCGCCCGGCGACAACTGGATCGCCGCTGCCACGGCGGGTCTGCCATTCAGGCGCGAGTTGAAGTTGTAACTTTCCTGACCGATTTCCACGCGGGCCACGTCGCCCAGTTTGACCGTCGAACCGTCCTCGTTGGCACGCAGGACAATACGAGAGAATTCTTCCGGATTATCCAGCGTACCTTTCACCGCCAGGGTGGCGGTCAGTTCCTGCTGGCTGCTGGTCGGCGTACTGCCGAAGCTGCCAGCCGGCACTTGCACGTTCTGGCCACGGATGGCCGCGCTGACGTCGTCGATGGATAGCCCGTAGCCCACCAGTTTCTGCGGGTCGAGCCAGACGCGCATCGCCGCTTCAGAGGAGAAGAACTGCAGCTTGCCGACGCCCGGAACCCGGCGTAGCTCGTTGTTGATATTGCGCGCGGCGTAGTCGCCCAATGCGGTGGTGTCACTGTGCTGGGTGCCTTCCTTATAGTTCAGCGCATAGATCAGCAGGAAACCGGCACTGGTTTGCTCCACCTCCAGACCTTGGGTCAGCACGGCTTGCGGCATCCGCGCTTCGGCTTTTTTCAAGCGGTTTTGCACATCAACCTGAGCGAGCTGCGGATCTGTGCCCGGCTGGAACGTCACTGCAATTTCGGCGATACCGTTGGAGTTGTTGGTCGACTCGAAATACAGCAGGTTCTTCGCACCGTTGAGCGACTCTTCGATCACGCTGGTGACCGAGTCCACCAGCACCTTCGCGGAGGCGCCGGGATAGGTCGCCGTCACCTTGATCTGCGGCGGCGCGACGTTGGGGTACTGCGCTACCGGCAGCATCGGAATGACCAGCAGACCGGCCAGAGAAATGAACAGCGCTACCACCCAGGCGAAGTTCGGGCGTTTGATAAAAAACAGAGACATCGGAATATCCTCGCGGCGACGGCGCCCTTACTGGTGCGACTCAGGCGACTGAGCCTGGGCTTGGGGCTGGGCTTGGGGCTGGGCTTGGGGCTGGGCGGGTACGACCTTGGCACCTGGTTGCAGGCCGCTCAGTCCGCTGACAATCACCTGATCGCCAGCCTTCAGGCCTTCACTGATCTGCCAGCGCGAACCCTGCATGGAACCGGTCGCCACATTGCGCGCTTCGGCGCGGCCGTCGGCGCCGACGACCATGACCTGCGCGCCGCCATCGCTGCCGCGCTGCACCGAGCGCTGGGGCACGAGAATGGCCTGTTTGTCGGTGCCTTGAGGCGTGCGCACGCGCACGAACATGCCCGGCAGCAACACGCCGTCGCTGTTGGCGAACTTGCCGCGTAATGACACCTGCCCGGTGCCGCGATCAACGGCGATATCGGTAAACATCAGTGCGCCCTGACGCTCAAAAGCGGTGCCGTCGACACGAATCGACAACGTCTTACTGTCATCAGCGGAGAGTTTTCCGCCATTGAGCGATTCGCGCAGGCGCAGCGCGTCGGCGGCCGACTGAGTGAAATCGACATAGACCGGATCAAGCTGTTGAATCCGCGCCATCAACGTCGCGTCCCCCTGACCGACCAACGCACCTTCGGTTACCAGTGCACGGCCGACACGCCCGGAAATCGGTGCAGTCACCGAAGCATAACCAAGGTTCAAGCGCGCGCTTTGCAGATCGGCCTGAGCCGAGCGCGTGGCCGCCTGGGCGCTGCGCAGGTCGGCCATGGCACTGTCGAAGTCTTGCTGGCTGACCGCCTCGACCTTCACCAACGGTTCATAGCGCTTGACCCGCGCCTGTGCCTCAAGTGCGACGGCCTGGGTGCGGGCCAATTCACCCTCTGCTCGCGACAAGGCCGCCTTTAGCGGCGCCGGGTCGATCTGGAACAGCAGGTCCCCGGCTTTGACATCCGCGCCCTCTTCAAAACGCTTTTGCATCACGATGCCTGGCACGCGCGCGCGCACCTCGGCGACTCGCATGGGCTCTACCCTGCCCGGCAAATCCGAAGTCAGAGCCAGAGGCTCCGTCTTTACTGCCAGCACCTCTACAGCACGCGCCACTTCGGCCACATCCGTTTGTTCATTCGACGGCCCACACCCGGCCAGCGCAATGGCCGCTGCCAGCGAGCCTGCCATCCCTATCGCACGCAAATTTCCCATCTCTCACCCAAGGCTTGATTGAACTTGGTGCGGATGCTACTTTGCAAACTCTAATGAGTCAACATTGTCTCATATGAGAATATTGTGATCCCTGTATAAACATCGCTAAAGGCGTGGTGATGACACCCAATTCCCATGATGAACAAATGCTCAAGTCGCTGACTATGGCGGTTGTCAATCGCCCCCGGGCGACAATGAAAGAGCTGGCGCAACTGGCGGGCATGAGTAAAGCGACCCTGCACCGCTACTGTGGGACACGGGAAAATCTAGGGCAGAGACTGGAGGAGTACGCCGAAAGTACGCTCAATCTGATTATCCGCAGCGCCGGTTTGCAGCACCTGCAGCCCTTGGACGCGCTGCGTCGATTGATCCGCGAGCACTTGGCTCATCGCGAATTGCTTGCCTTTCTTATGGCGCAATACCGCCCAGACTTCCTCGACTTCGAACGGGGTGACACACGCTGGCAGTTTTACCTGGCGGCGCTAGACGAGTTCTTCCTCAGAGGTCAGCAAAGAGGACTGTTTCGCATCGACATTACCGCAGCGATTTTTACCGAGCTGTTCATCACCCTGGTCTACGGCTTGGTGGATGCCGAACAGCGCGGGCGTGCAGCCAACGCCGAGTCGGCCCGAACGCTGGAGCAAATGTTCCTGCACGGAGCACTTTCTAGTGGCGAGTTCCGCGAGCACGCCTCTGTGCAGGAGCACGCTTCAGTCCTCAGAAATGCGTGAAGGCATCGCTGATGCTGGCAACCGGCGGGTGATTGGCATGATGAACAACATTGTGGTCAGCGGGCCGTGGCTGAACATACAGCGCACCCGAAATCAGCGCGACCACCAGCAAAGCGAACAGAAACCGACGCATCGTATACCTCCATCGTCCAGCCTTGGGCCGAACGCAGGTCTTTTGTTATTGGTCGTTCGAGTGTGGTCTCGGGACAAGGGTGAAAGCTTTGCATATCGCGCCAGAGATTTTGCATATCGTGCCAATACTTCTCAGGCCAAAGGCAGTATTTCATTCGAGAGGCTCAGATGATGTCCACAGTGCGTGGTGTTGCTTTGCTTGGTTTCAAGGCGTTTGCTACCAGTCAGGGGATTGATCCGGTTTCGGCGCTGGCGGAGGTAGACCTGCCCGAAGATCCGCTGAACGCTCAAATATCCGGCGCTCAATTCAATGCGTTGGTCCAGTTATGTGCGTTACGGTCGAGCAATCCCTTGTTCGGCTTACAGTTAGGCTTGCACCAAGGCACGCAAAGTCTAGGCACTCTGCTGTACGCCATGCGTAACGCGGCCAATGTGGGCGAATCGCTGAATCTGCTGACACGCTATTTCCATATACACAGTGACGGCGCACTAGTGCGCCTTGAACGCCGAGGCGGCAGTGCCCTTCTTGTGTACGAAGTCATTGACGGTACGTTGGCCTCAGTACATCAGACAGTGGAACTGGCGATGGGAGTTGCCGCATGCTTGCTCCGCGAACTGCTAGGGTACGCCTGGAAACCGAGAGCTCTGATGTTGCGCCACAGCGCTCCGGCCAGCCGCATTGCCTATCGCACGCTGCTGGGTGTCCCTCCGTGCTTTGACAGCACCGTCAATGCCTGGGTTTTCGATGAGTCATTACTGGCGAGACCTCTCGGAGCTACAGACGTCAGGTGTCAACTATTAGCCCAGCAACAGATCGACGAGTTAGCGCGCGTAACACTGCAAGAATTACCGTCTTATGTGCAA
The DNA here is from genome assembly GCF_024519715.1 of Pseudomonas sp. Pse35. NCBI lineage: Bacteria > Pseudomonadati > Pseudomonadota > Gammaproteobacteria > Pseudomonadales > Pseudomonadaceae > Pseudomonas > Pseudomonas sp. Pse35. The sequence goes on from NZ_JALJRP010000013.1 coordinate 103,581, forward strand.
AAAAGGCTACGCAATGAGCTTGCCAATGGTCCGGTCACGCTTCGCGACATGGCCAAGTACATGATGATCAGCCCGCGCACCTTGCAACGCTATCTTCGGGCACAAAACACGCGATTTCAGGAGCTGCTGGACGAAACGCGCCAGACGATGGCCGCACGCTACCTCTGCGACTCATCGATCAGCCTGACACAGCTGGCAGGTATGTTGGGTTATGCCGACCTGAGCACCTTTTCCCGGGCTTTCACGCGCTGGAATGGCGTCAGCCCGCAGAAGTGGAAGCAGCGCATGCAACAAACTCTTGGGTAAAAAATGGCGGCCAATCCATTTATTCGTGCAATCAGTCTGACAGGGTTCGATCAATTTGCCCGGCGTCAGGGTCTGGACCCAAGCCGTATACTGCTACAGGCCCGTGTGCCTGCGATGTCGCTGCAGCGCCCGGAAGATATCCTCTCCTTCCAACAATATTGCAGCTTGTTGCAAATGTGCCGGCAGCGTTCGAATAACGCATTGTTCGGTCTGGAATTCGGGCTCCACCAAGGTGTCGACGTCTTCGGTGATATGTTTTTCCTGATCCACAACGCTCGAACCATCGGCGATGCATTGCTCGAACTGCGCGCGAATTTCGGGCTGTACAACGGCGCGGCACAGGTTGATTTGGAGGTTGTCGAAGGCGTCGCGTTGCTGAGTTATCGAACCGATGAGATGTCGATTGTCGGATTGCCTCAAGCAGAAGAACTGGCGTGTGGTGTCGGTTTAAAACTGATGCTCGCGTTGGCGGGGGATCAATGGCAACCTGAGGCGGTAATGCTTCGTCATCCGCCCCTTGCCGATGAGTGGGGCTATCGCCAGGCACTGGGTATTACACCAACGTTCTCAGCAGCACGTACTGGTCTGCTATTTGACGCATGCGTGCTGGCGCAACCACTGGATCGCTCCAGCGAAGCACTACATCAGATTCTTGCTACACATCTATCAGGTATAGAGCGCTTGTCGACAGACGTGATGCCTGGCTACGTCAGGCAATTGCTGCGTAACTTGTTGCCCAGCGGACGTGCAACGATCGACAAGGTGGCCGATTGCATGGCAGTCACCCCAAGAACCTTGCAGCGCCACTTGGCTCAAGAAAATACGTCTTTTCAGCAGTTGCTGGATGAGACTCGCCAACAACTGGCACGCAATTACCTGCTGGTTCCGACAGTCAGTCTTACACACGTGGCGCATCTGCTGGGTTACGCCGATGTCAGCACTTTTTCGCGGGCGTTTCATCGCTGGTTTGGTATGTCTGCGCTTGAGTGGTGCAGCCAGTCGGGGGTGAGCAGGCAGCCTTTATTGATTACGAGCCGGATGAAAGATCAGCTTTGAGCGGAGCGACCCAGCCCCTGCGTTTGCGGGGAAGACAAACCACGTCCAATGGCTCGTCTTGCGGCCCGCGCGCAGCTCGTCCATGACCCGACTGAACACCCGGCGCTGCGCCTCGACGAAACGGGACAGATTGAACGAATCCTGCATTATTCGCTCCTCCTACGATGAGCGCGTCGGTAATCTCAGTTCAGCGCACAGTCCGCCGCCTTCGCGGTTTCTCAAGGTCAGGGTGCCGCCGAGGGCTTGTGCCAGTTGCTGGGCGATAGCCAGGCCCAGGCCCGTGCCGCCGGTGCTGCGGTTGCGCGAATTTTCCACGCGGTAAAATGGCTCAATCACACGGGCCAGCTCCTCTTCGGCAATGCCGGGACCACGATCCATCACGGTCACCGAGAGGCTGTCGCCCTCCTTCGGCTCCACCCGCAGTTGCGCTGCACCGGCGAATTTGAGCGCGTTATCCGTGAGGTTTACTAGCACTCGGCGCAGCGCGTGGGGCCGCGTGTGAATCACTGCGTTGCTTTTGCCGCTGAGCTGCACGTCCTTGCCCATGTCCTGGTAGTCGAACACGAGGCTGTCGAGGAATGAATCAAGATCGGTACGGCGGCTTTCCTCGGTGGCGCCATGCACGCTGCGGGCATAGGCAACGCCTTCACGCACCAGATGTTCCATCTCGCCGAGGTCATTCCACAATTTGTCTTTGTCACCGCAGTCGTCCATCAACTCGGCACGCAGCTTCATGCGCGTGATCGGGGTTTGCAGGTCGTGGGAAATCGCCGCCAGCAGTTGCATGCGTTCTTTCAGATAGGCCGCAATGCGCGCCTGCATGGCATTAAAGGCGATGGCAGCGTGTGCGACTTCGGTCGGGCCTTGTTCATCCAGATGCACCGGGTGAGTGTTGGGATCAAGGTTTTCCACGGCCTGGGCCAGTCGGGTCAGCGGGCGTATGGCAATACGCACAGCCAGCCACGTGCATAGAATCATCAAGGCCAACTGGCCCAGCAAAACCACCGGCAGCCACGGCGACAACGGCACCATCGAGGGGCGCACGTCGATGGTCACCGGGCTGCCGTCGGCCAGTTTCAGATGGACCTGGAAATGTTTGATAGGCCCGGGAATGTCTGTCACGGTCATCGGGTAATCCTTGCCGATGGCCTCCTTGATCGAGGTCACTGCAATCGGCGTGTCACGCAGAGCGACGCCTGGCGAGCCTTCGCCGAGCAAATAGCGGTAATTGCGTCGATCCAGTTGTTTCAACCAACTCATGCGTTCCTCGGCGGGCAAGCGGTCAAGGATGGCAATGGACGTCGATACATCGGTTTCCAGGTTACCGAGCATGGTGTTTTTCGCGGTTTCGTAACGCTCGTAATACTGCACGCCGAAGGACAAGGCCTGCGCCAGGGTCAGCCCGACCAGAAAGATCAGCGACAGCCGCGAGATGAGGGTACGAGGCCAATGCAGCGAAGGCTTCATGCCGGTGCTCCAAGCACTTCCACTGGCAGCGAGAAGACATACCCTTCGCTGCGCACGGTTTTGATGTAAGCCGGCTCGCGGGCATCGTCAAGCAGGCGTTGGCGCAGGCGGCTGACCAGCAGATCAATGGAACGGTCGAACAGGTCGGCGTCACGGCCCTGGGTCAGGTTGAGCAACTGGTCGCGATTGAGTACCCGTTGCGGATGGTCGAGGAACACCCGCAGCAGGCGATATTCAGCGCCGCTGAGGGCGACCATGGTGCCGTCTTCATCAAGCAGATGGCGGGCGGAGGTGTCCAGGCGCCAGCGCCCGAACCCCAGCAACCTTCCGGTTTCGGTAACGACCAGGTTGGGCGGCAGCATGCGCGTACGGCGCAGCACAGCGTTGATGCGCGCCAGCAATTCACGGGCGGCGAACGGCTTGACCAGGTAATCGTCGGCGCCCATTTCCAAGCCGATGATGCGATCGGTTTCGTCGTTGCGGGCGGTCAGCATCAGCACCGGCGTGGCCTTGTGTTTGCCGGCGCGAATGTCGCGGCAGAGCACCAGGCCATCGTCGCCGGGCATCATGATGTCCAGCACGATCAGGTCTACCGGCGTGGCCTCGAGAAACGAGCGCATCTGGCGGCCATCGGCAACCACGGTGGTCCGCAGGCCGTTCTTCTTCAGGTAGTTGCCTACCATCTCTCGAATCTCACGGTCATCGTCCACGATGAGGATGTGATCAACGTGTTCCATGGGCCAAGCCTCTGTCATTGGAAATTGCGGCTCAGTCTATAGAGGCTGAGCCCGTTCGCCCGCGGCGGTTTGTATTGCAGTGTATCTGCTGTGGCGAAGGATACATGCAGAGGCAAAAACAACAATTTCCTAGGTTTTGTATGGCTGTGTATCGGGACGGGGTCCTGATACGAACCGATTTATCCGCGCCTGTTTTTGACACAGACGAGATACCTCGCGGGCTTCTAATGAGCCACATCGAGGCCAACCCTAGCGCCTCGGCTCAACCGAACGACCCAACCCATGAAGCCTTGAGGAAACGACCATGAACACCAATACCCTCTATGCCACTTGCCTGTTTGCCGCCCTGAATATCTGCACCTTCTCGGCCCGCGCCGAAGCCGACGTCACGCCGCAGACCTACACCTACGGCACGCACCTGGACATCCAGAAAGTGGTGGCATTGACACAGGATGCCGGGGCTGCCTGCGGCATTGTCGATGCCCAGCTGACCTACCTGAATTCGCAGGGCAAGACCGAGATCTTGAACTACCGCAAATTTGCCGAATGCCACAGCGATAACTGAGCCCTGCCCACATTTCATCAGGAGACCCTTATGTTCCTCATCGCATTACTGGGCGGCTTATTGACCGTCCTCAGCCCTTGTATCCTGCCGGTCGTGCCATTTCTGTTCGCCGGTATCGACCGCACACGCTCCTCGATCCTGCTTACCCTTGGTGGCATGGTTCTGACCTTCGCGCTGATTTCCAGCCTGGCCGTGGTCAGCAGTGAATGGGTGATTCAGGCCAACAACGCCGGGCGTCATGTGGCACTTGTGGTGATGGCGCTGTTTGCCTTGTCGCTGATCTCGGCACGAATCAGTGGCTGGCTGGCCAGCCCGTTCGTGTTACTGGGCAATCGCCTCGACCCCCAGACGCGCAAAATGTCCGGGCCGCTGGGTTCACTGATGATCGGCGTCGCCACCGGCCTGCTCTGGGCGCCGTGCGCCGGGCCGATCCTCGGGGTGATCCTTACCGGCGCCATGCTGCAAGGCGCCAATGCGCAAACCAGCCTGCTGCTGGTGGCCTACGGCCTGGGCAGTGCACTGTCGTTGGGTACGCTGATTTTCGCCGGACGCGGTTTAGTCAATCGCCTGAAGGCCTCGATTCCGGTCACTGGTTGGCTGCGGCGCGTCACCGGTTTTGCGGTCCTGGCCGCAGCGCTGATGATTTCTACCGGTGCCGACAAGACGCTGTTGGCCGGGGCGTCGTCCGAAGGCGTCAGCGTGCTGGAAAAAGGCGTGCTGCAAAGCGTCCCCAAAGTCGTCGAATACCTGGTAAGCAAGGCCAAGGCCGAACCCACCCTCGACAACGCCCAAGGCCCGATGCCGTCGCTGTCCGGCGCGGTGGAATGGCTCAATTCGCCCGCGCTGACCAGTGAATCGCTCAGAGGCAAAGTAGTGCTCGTCGATTTCTGGACTTACGACTGCATCAATTGCCAGCACACCCTGCCGTACGTGAGGGACTGGGCGCAGAAGTACGAGAAGGATGACTTGGTGGTAATCGGCGTCCACACCCCGGAATACGGTTTTGAACGCATCATCAGCAATGTCAGGGATGAGGTGAAAAAGCTCGGCATCACTTACCCGGTAGCCATCGATAACAACTACGCGATCTGGCGCAACTTCGATAACCAGTACTGGCCCGCGCACTACCTGATCGACGCCAAAGGGCAAGTGCGTTTCACCCACTTCGGAGAAGGTCGCTACGAGACGCAGGAAAAGATGATTCAGCAACTGCTGCAGGAGGCGAAAGCTCCAGCCGCGTAACCCTTGAAAACCCATGGCCCACAGGCAACGTGCTGTGGGCCATTAGCTTTTTCTCCTGCGGCCTGGGTTGCGCGACCACCCTCTCCCGCCAACCCCAGGCTAATCTGACACGATGCTTTTGGCCTCAAGAAATGCTTCCAGCCCAAAGACTCCAAACTCCCGGCCGACACCGGACTGCTTTACCCCGCCGAACGGCGCCAGCAGCTCTGGCGAAATTCTGTTGATCAACACCGAGCCGGCCTGCAACTGGGTCGCCAGGCGTTGGGCACGCTCCGGTTGCCGGGAAAATACATAAGCCTGCAAACCGTAGAGACTGGCATTGGCAATAGCGATCGCCTGTTCTTGCGAGTCATACGCAATGATCGATAGCACCGGGCCGAAAATCTCCTCTTGCGCGATGTCCATGTCATTGCTGACGTCGGCAAAGACCGTAGGCCTGACGAAATAGCCCTTGTCCAAGCCGGTCGGTCTGCCCTCCCCGCCGATAATCAACGTCGCGCCTTGCGCCTGCCCGCGGCGGATGAAAGCTTGTACGCGGTCGAATTGGGCGCGATTGACCAGCGGCCCGAGAGCAGTGGCCGGATCCTGCGGATCGCCGACGACCATCGCTTCAACCAGGCTTTTCACGCGCTCGATAATGTCCTCGGCGTGCGAGCGTGGCACCAGCAGACGTGTGCCAGCGACACATGCCTGACCGTTGTTCATGAACGCAGCATTCAGAGCCAGGGGAATGGCGATGTCGAGATCGGCGTCATCCAGGATGATAGAGGCCGACTTCCCCGTGAGCGACAGGCTCACTCGCTTCATGGTCTCGATTCCGGCACGTGCAATGAGCTTTCCGGTGGCGGTGGACCCGGTGAATGAAATTTTCGCGATGAGTGGGCTGGCGCTGATTTCGTCACCCACATCACTGCCGCGTCCCAACAGAATATTGAAAACCCCGTTGGGCAACTCTGCGCGATGCAGCGCTTGGGCGAGAACGGTGGTTTGCAAGGGGCTCAACTCGCTCGGTTTGATGACCGAGGCACAACCCGCCGCGATGGCCGATGCCAGTTTGCTGCATATCGTCCCGGCGGTGCTGTTCCAGGGGGCAAACAGCGCCGCGACTCCGACCGGCTCCATCACCACGGTAGCGTCACCGACCGAACGACTCAGGTCGAAGTGTTTCAACACCTGCGCCGCATTGGTAAATGACTGTGAAGCGTAGCGACTGACCCATTGCGCACGGGCAAACGGCGCACCGTACTCTTCGATGGCGGTATCGCGAATTTCATTCGTGCTCGCCAGCACGGCAGCCTGCAACTGCTCGAGCATGTCGATACGCTCGGCCTTGGAGGTGCGGCCCATCGCGACTTGAGCATGCGAAGCCGCCGCGACCGCGCGCCTGGCATCTTCACGATCAGCCAGAGTGAGCGTACCGATGACCGCCTCGGTAGCCGGATTGATGCATTGCACCGTTTCATTGCCATGAACGGGAACGAATGCTCCGTCAATGTAACTGTGGTTGATCTTCCACATCGTGGCGTACCTGATTGATTGCGGTTGCCCGCGATAAGCACAACGCCCGGTATGCCCAGGCGTTGGCCGCGTCGAATACCCCTCTCTCCCGCGTTTCAGCGTTGCACAAGTTCAAAACGAAACCCGCCGGGCGACGTGCAAAACTCGCCTCGGCGTAGAGCGCTGAAAACGCCGCTTCGCCCTTGGCGTGTCATTTCGCCGTGGCGGCTTTTTCGATGAGGCGGGCAACCGGTTCCGGGTTCGAAACCATCACCACATGTGAAGCGCCCTTGACCACTTCCACGACTTTGGCAGCGGCGCGCTTGGCCATGAATGCCATGGCTTGCGGGGGAATGTTCTTGTCCTTGTCGCCGTAGATGTACCAGGACGGAATATGCTTCCAGGCAGGGCTGCCGGATGCTTCGTTGAGCGCCGCTTCCGTTACCGGGCGTTGGGTGGCGGCCATCAATGCCGCCTCTTTCGCGGGGACGTCAGCGGCGAACTGGTTGTGAAATTTATCCTGCTGGATGTACAAGTCCTTGCCCCCATCGGCCAACGGTACAGGCGCAGCCAGCGTTGGACCCAGCGTGCTGCCCGGGAATTTGCCGGCCAGCCCGGCGACGGTTTCCCCGGCCTCAGGTGCAAACGCACTGACGTAAACCAGGGCTTTGACGTTTGCATGATCGTTGGCCGCATCACTGATAACGTTGCCGCCATAGGAGTGGCCGACCAACACCACCGGCGAATGAATGCTCGTCAGCAATGCCGAGATTGCCGAACCATCGCTCTTTACACCGCGCAATGGGTTGGCAGCGGCAACCACCGGGTAACCGTCCTTCTCGAGAATCTTCACGACGCCATTCCAACTCGACGCATCGGCAAAGGCGCCATGTACGAGCACAATCGTGGGTTTTTCAGTTTGCGACCAGGCGTGTGTCGCCATGCTCAGGCTGACGGCGACGGCCAGTGCGGTTAATACTTTTTTCATTGTTGACTCCGGGTTTAACGGGAAATCAGGGAGCGAAGCGCGTGAAGACAAAGTCGTGATTACGCACTCGCGCCTGGTGACAGGCGAAGCAGGTTTCGTGTTGGGCTTCATCGGCCGGTTTACCGTTGATAAACCGCCCGAATCCCCAGCCACCGGTTGCTGCATATCTTTTCGAGTCCTTCACCATCACCTGCACGGTGGTGGCCGGCCCCGGGATGGACGCCGGCTCGAATTCCGGGGACTGCACATGTTTCCAGGCCAGCTTTACCAGCACCGTGCCATCAGGGAATGGCAGCGTTGAATCCTGATAAGCCTTGATGGCCAAGTCATTGCCCAGCACGGCTCGCAGTTCGTTCAAGGGGGCCGCTTCCTGCGCGGGCGCAATCAGCGGCCATAGGCGGTAGTTTTCAGGCAATTTCACGCCATAGATCGGCGAGGCGTCGCCCTTACTGGCGTCGCCCGAGGCAACACCGGTAGCGGTCAACGCTGCGATTGCAATGGCAGCCGACATCGCGGCCAGAAATTTCAGCTTCATTCTCGCCATCCTCTCCGCCGGTTTTCAAAGATGATCGGCGTCGATCACCGCCTGGGCGAAGGCTTTCGGCGCTTCCTGCGGCAAGTTGTGGCCTACTCCACCGGTGATCAATCGGTACTCATACTTGCCAGTGAAGCGCTTGGCGTACGCTTCGGCAGGTGGATGCGGTGCGCCGTTCGCATCACCTTCCAGGGTGATGGTGGGCACGCTGATGGATGGAAATGCCGCGAGTTTCTTCTCCAGCGCGTCGTATCTGGCCTCGCCCTTGACCAACCCCAGGCGCCAGCGATAGTTGAAAATCGACACGGCCACGTGATCAGGGTTTTGCAAGGACGCCGCGCTGCGCTCATAAGTGGCGTCGTCGAAATTCCACTGTGGCGACGCCAGCTTCCAGATGAGCTTGGCGAAGTCATGGGTGTTTTTCTCGTAGCCCAGGCGCCCACGCTCGGTCGCGAAGTAGAACTGGTACCACCACTGCAGTTCGGCGGCTGGCGGCAATGGCGCCTTGCCTGCCTCTTGGCTGCCTATCAGGTAACCGCTCACAGCGACCAGGGCTTTCACTCTTTCCGGCCACAGTGCCGCAACGATATCCGCAGTGCGGGCGCCCCAGTCAAACCCACCCAGCACCGCCGTCTTGATCTTCAGCGCGTCCATGAAGTCGATCAGGTCGGTCGCCAGCGCAGCAGGTTGACCATTGCGAGCAGTCTTGGCCGAGAGAAAATGCGTATCGCCATAACCACGCGCAGAAGGGATCAACACTCGATATCCCTTGCCCGCCAAAGCAGGAGCGACATCAGCGTATGCGTTGATATCGTAGGGCCAGCCGTGCAACAAAATGACCACAGGACCATCGGCTGGACCGAGTTCCGCGTAAGAAACGTTCAGCAGCCCCGCCTTCACATGCTTAAGTGCACCGAGAGAGGTGTGAGCTCCCGGGGTGATAGCCCCAATGGTGGACGCGGGTACATCAGCCGCGCTGGCTTGGGAAAAACCGACAGCCACCGCCGCGAATTGCAGCACCGCTGCTGCCAACAGCGATGGGGCAAGACCCCGCAGGCGGCTGGATTTATTTTGATTGTTCAGCAAGGTCATCTCCATGGTATTTCTCCGTAGCGAGCCGCCGAATAGCGGCCCGGTGTGTTGGCTGGGTTGCGTGTGAGCTACTGGGCTGTCTTCGTTGCGCTCAGCTTGGCGCGCAGCGGCCTGAAGGCCTCCCGCAACTCTTCGCTGAACAATTGAGGTTGCTCCCAGGAAGCGAAGTGGCCGCCCTTGTTAACCTCGCTGTAATAGGAAAGTGATGGGTAAGCGCGTTGCGCCCAGCTTTTTGGCGCCTGATAGATCTCGTGCGGGAAGACCGTGATCGCCACCGGCACCTTGATGCTTGCTGTGTTCTGCGCGGCAGCGCTGAAATTGTTGTTGTTGTTTTCCCAGTAGAAACGCGATGACGATGCGCCTGCGTTCGTCAGCCAGTACAGGCTGATATCGTCCAGCATCTCGTCACGGGTCAATACCCGTTCAGGCTGGCCATCACTGTCCGTCCACGCGGCGATTTTTTCGTACATCCACGCGGCAGTTCCGGTAGGCGAATCGGCCAGCAGGTAACCGATAGTCTGCGGGCGCGTAACCATCATCGCGCCGTATGCTGCATTGCGGCCGAAGAAGGTGCTCAAGGAATCAAACGCCTTGCGTTCAGGCTCTGTGAGCCCGACAGGGGCCGGGTCACCACTATTGATCGGCTTGACCAATTCGGGCGGGATGGTGGCCGGCATGTTCAAGTGAATGCCCAACAGCCCCGGCGGACTCAGGCGGCCCAATGCATCCGATATGACCGAACCGTGATCTCCGCCCTGGGAAACATAGTGGGTATAACCCAGACGCTTGATGAGCACATCCCAAGCCTTCGCGACCCGATCCGGCCCCCAGCCCAATTCAGTTGGCTTACCGGAAAAACCGTGTCCCGGAATCGATGGAATGATCACGTCGAACGAATCTTCAACCTTACCGCCGTAAGCAACGGGATCCGTCAGAGGGCCGATCGTCTTCAGGAACTCAAACTGTGAGCCAGGCCATCCGTGTGTCAGAAGCAGCGGCATCGCGTTGGGGTTTGGCGAGCGAACATGGATGAATTGAATATCCACGCCGTCGATAGTCGTGATGAATTCAGGCAGCGCATTGAGCTTCGCTTCGGCCTTGCGCCAGTCATAGCCGCTGCCCCAATACTTCACCAGCGCCTGGACCTGGGCCAACTGCACGCCTTGGGAAACGTCATTGACGGTCTCTTTGTCCGGCCAGCGGGTCGCTGCAATACGCTTTTTCAGATCGGTCAATTGCGCTTCATCGACGTGAATTCGATAAGGTCTAATCGATTCGGGACTGGTCGAGGCCGAGCTGGCAACTGACGCATCGGCGGCCGGGCCAGCAGCCCAGGCACCACCGCTGCCGGCTATCAGGGCCAATCCCAAAGCGCCCATTCTCACGGAAGAAGCCATACAATGGCGCCAGGTGAAACCGAACGTAGCTGCAGGCATTTTGAATTTCCTATAAGTCATTGGTCGACAACGTCGCGAAACGCGCAGAGATAGCCGCGAGTTAAATGAGTCATCCATTGGAGAAGGTTTGCGCCTTCTCGATGGGTTCATTTAAAGCCCCGTAGGTATCCCGTATGTGTCATCAACCGACTTAAAGGAATCGCTGTGTATCTATCCAAAGCGCAGATACAAAACGATACAAACCGACCACTCGCTCATAAAAAAGCCAATGCCCCGACTTGTCGGGGCATTGGCTTTTCTGGGACCTGGAAAACATAAGGGCTTTTCAGCCCATCAAGCTCGGCAAAGGGCATAGAGACCGCGTCGATTGCTAGGCAGCATGACTTGGCTACCCAAGGAACAGGCAGATACCCCGCTCCACTTCACGCCCTTCCACGCCTGCAAGAAACTCCAGAAATTTGCCCCTGATTCTGGTTAGCGTTCACCATCGTCTCTACCGTGCCAGCAATCTTATTGAAGCTACTGCTGTTCAGCGACCAAGCAATCTTTTCAGCACCAGTAGAGCAACAGCCCCGATTGCCAGTGCAGCAACCGGTTTTTCCTTGACGAATGTAGAAACGCTGTCCAGTGCGTCACCATAGGTTTGCGTCAGTTGACCCGCAGCCTGGCGTCCAGCGCCCTCAGCTTCCAACTTCGAATCACCAAAAAGCTTCCCGACTGCGCTCTGCGCTTTGCCAGCAACCTTTTCTACAACGCCTTCTACCTGTTCGCTCTTCATGATTAACCAAACCTTCGTGTGTGATTGGGTAACCCAGGAAAACCCCGGGCTTGAGGCAACGTGCAAAGCGTTAGGTGGACAGGCTTAGTGATTAGTTCAAAGTTGATGAAGCTCACTTGGTCCAGATCAACCGATAAGTCTTCTTCCCTGTAGCGGCATCGTGATAGGGATTTTCGCCCGGGACCTCTCGCGTGCGCACGCACGGGCGTCCCTCGCAGTCAATAATGGCAGCTTCACCACCCTGGCGTTTCAACGCTTCTATGTTTTGCTCAAGCACCGCTAACTCTCGTTGCCTTTGCGCAATCTCATCGGTGCTGGGGACCGCAAAGAAAAACAGCAACGCCAGAGGCAATACCACACCTAGATGAATGGCGAAGATGCTGAGCCAGAATCGACGCTTAAGGCTGTCACTGGCGGCCTGGTACTTTTGCGCCGCATCAAGCGCCGCGGCATCGGCCTGTCTGAACCTGCCAACCAACTGCTCGGCCGCCTTTGAAGCCACTGAATCTGCGATCTGCGCCGCTGAAGCGCCCAGTATCGTCGGAATCTGTTGCAGGCTCTGCTCAACACGTTTTTCCAGATAGCCAAGGCGCGCAATCGCCTGCTCAGCGGCTTTTCTGTCATTTTCCGCTGCGCTCATGATGCCCTTGGCAGCAACGGCCATGGCCCGCAGGCTGAGGTCATTCTCGTTCACGTGTTCGTCCATGGGTCATTACCTTCCATATTCGGGGCCGTCGCGGTGTTTGGGACGCTTCATGCTTAGCTCCAATGCAGGCACAGATAGCTCCAGCTGGGGACCGCTCATTTCCAGCTCAAGCCATTGCCTGTGCGGCATACTCAAATCACAGACGTCTCGCAGCTGAACAAAATGCATTGCTCCACCTGCGCCCATGACCAGAAGCACGCCACCTGCGCCCACCGGGTCGTCAGCTTGAATATTGCGTAAAAATCGCAGGTATATCTGTGAACGCTCGCGCATCATCGGGTCCAGGCCGCGAACAGCTTCGCGCGCGGTTTGCTCCACGAGTCGTTCAAGGCTTCCCGCGGACAACGCCAAGTGTTCTTCGTCGAAGGCGTCCAGATAAGGCACGGCTCGCGAAACCAGAGGCGTGTCGGTGTCATTGGCGCCCACCTCCACATACCAGTGCAGGCTTCTGGACGTTTCGACCAATACCTGATTCTCACCTGTCAGGGCGGCCATGAGTAAACGATGTCGCAGCCGTTCTTTTTTCAGGCTGGCGCCCTTCATCTTGAATTCGATCAAGCGCACGACACCTGGAAAACTCAGCAGTACGTCAGCCAGCTCTTTGTCTGCAGGCGTCTGCTGTAGCAGGTTGACCACGCTTGGGATCGAGGTGTTTGCGTCTAGACATGACCGCACGGCGAACCCGAGACCGTACAGGAAGTTTCCTATCACGACGTTTTCATAGAGTTTCTTCGTTCGGTGACGTTTGTTCTGATGACCAACATCATCCTGATCTTGCTGGTTCAACGGCACTCCGTTACTCCTGATGCTTGGGATGAAGGACCTTATATATCTGCAAAACCACCCGCCTCACCGCCTCTTCAATCGTCCCTTCATTGCGACACGTTACCCACCCCTGCTCCACAGCCGCTCGCTCAAACGCCTCGGTACACGCAACTTGCTCCTCCAGCTTAGACATCACCGTACTGCTCAAACCCCGCCGTCGTGCTGCCGCCCGCGCCCAGGATATTTGCGCCGCGGTGACAACCCCCACGTGCAGGTCCGGCACTTGCACCTGCCGATTAATGTTCAGCTCAAGAATGTCTGCAAAGGGTATCAACCGACGAAACGCGGCATCAGACGGGTACCAGCGATCCATCAGGATGATGCTGTCAGGTGGCTGCGCGGCCAGTACGTTTTGAGTAATCCAGCTGCGGCTGTCGGCAAAGCGCTCACACACCTCAAGTTCCAGATCCCGGCTGGGATCTCGGGCGAACGTGTTAACCAGAGCCATCGTTTGCGCTCGACAGGGATCGCTCTTGCGCTCGCACAGTCGCACGACCTTTAGGTTGTCGGCCCTCAACGCTGTCGTAACGGCCTCCAACAGCGTGGTTTTACCGGTGCCTTTGGGGCCATCCATCGAAATAAACAGCGCACGAGTCATACGGGCGCTGCATCATCGTTCAGGTTGTGCCGTTCCATGGAGCCTCGGGGTCTGTGCGGTTGGGCGAGTTGGCCTCCATTATGGGCAACCCTATTGCCCAATGCGAGGCTGGACTGGCCGACGTGCCCTCCCCGCGTCGACAGTCAGTCATTCAGCATCCGGCTTTCCGGCACACCAGCCTCATACCTCAACGCCCATGGCGCAATCAACCGCTGCGGGGTCTGGCAGGCTTTGCGTTTAAACACGAAGTTGCGGCATTTCTCGGCAAACTGCTGGCGGTTTTCCACCATGTCGAGTCGCATCTGTGCCAGCTCCTGCTCGCGACAGCGTTCAACTTGCTGAGTATCCAGCATGGCTTTTCGCGTGCGTGCGTGAAGGTACTTATCATCGGTCAACGCACGGTCAGCCTCTTGCAAAAGCCACAGGCCGAATGCCTGCAGACAGCGGGGCCCGATGCCCTGAACCATGCCGTACTGCTGGGCCTGGATGGCGCTGATGGGCAGGCATTCTTCGGTGAGCTTATGCGCGATTTCGCTGCCCACCGCCCGTGGCAGGCTGTAGGTCCAGTATTCGGAGCCGTAGAGCCCCATGGTTTTGTAGTGCGGGTTGAGCACCACACCTTCGCGAGCCAATACAATGTCGGCGGCCAGCGCCAGCATCACGCCGCCTGCGCCTGCACTGCCGGTCAGGCCGCTGATCACCAGTTGCCTGGCGGTGAGCAGCTCCAGGCACACATCGTCGATGGCTTGAATGTTGGCCCAGGCTTCCAGCCCCGGCACTTCGGCGGCCTGGATGACGTTAAGGTGCACCCCATTGGAAAAACTGCCGCGCCCGCCCTTGATCAGCAACACTTGGGTATCTCGCGCCTTGGCCCAGCGCAACGCAGCGACCAGCCGCTGGCATTGTTCGGTGCTCATGGCGCCGTTGTAGAACTCGAACGTCAGTTCGCCGATGTGGCCGAACTCTTGGTAGCGAATGGGTTGATAGACCCGCTCGTTGAACGCCTGGCGGGCTATTGAGCTGTCCAGCACCGGAACGCCGGCCAGCCTTTGCGCCAGTACGTGCCGTGCCGGCAGCTTGAAGGTCTCCGGGCCTTTGGGTTTGAGCGAGCCGATCCACAGGCTGTGATCTCCGGCCGCCACCAGCACAGCGTCGTCCTGTACCGCAAGGATTTCTCCGGGAGTGCCCTGGCGGGCGTCCAAGTGCGCGTCGTAGAGGTAATATTGCCCGCCCAACAGGCTGGCCAACACGCCGGGTTGGCCATCGGCAGCGTCGATGCTGCGTTTGATAAAGCCTGCGCAATCGAACCAACTGAAGGTGCGGTCGGCCTGGGTCATGGTCGGCTGCAAGCGCCCGATGACGCCGGGTTGGGTGTAATCGAGCGGTGTGGGGACGAATCCCTTGGCGAATTTCGCCACGACGTCACGAATGCAAACCATCGCGGCGTCGCTCACCAGGCCGTTGTACAGCTCGGATTTGCGCACCTGGTCGGGCATGTCGAACTCACAGGTGGACCATATCGGTCCTGCATCCATTTCTTCCACCGCTTGCAAGGCGGTGACGCCCCAACGGCGAGCCTGCTGGGTGATAGCCCAATCCAGCGCACTGGCACCGCGGTCACCAACGATGCCTGGATGGATGATCACCACCGGGCGCTGCGGATGGCTCCACAGTTGATGCGGCACACGGTCCTTCAAAAATGGGCAGATCACTAGGTCGGCGCCAGACGCCTCGACCTGCTGGCATACCGTGGCTTGATCGGTGAACACCACAACGCTGGGGTCGTGACCCGCCTGGCGCAGATCCAGCCAGGCCCGTTGGGTTAAACCGTTGAATGCCGATGATAACAACAGGATCTTCAGTGATCGCATGGCTGACTCTTCCTTGAGAATGTGCGACCAGAGCAGCCCGTTGAGCCGTCCCTGGCCATCGATAAGCGCCCAAGGTTATAGAGCGAGCCAGCCTCCCCACCTGATCGAGATCAATAGATGAAAGCGGCTTATTTTTTCTGAATCACCGCGCAACCTACTCATCAAATGAACATGCCCTGCTCGGGTACGCCTTGTTAACCGTAACGGAGCCACGTTCATGTTCGAGAAACCGCATTACCTCATCAGTTTCATCCTCGACAACCAGCCACAAAGCCGCACGCTTGAGCACGATGCCGACACGCTGGACCCGCAATGGGCCGAGTCCCTGCTCAGGCAGCGCTTCGCAGAGCTCAAGGACGCGAAATTGAGCGACGTCCAGGTGCAAAAGCGCAACAAGCCGGCCGATGAAGGCCATGACATCCCAGGGCATTACCAGCAGTCCTGATTTACGTATCAGAACACCGCTGCCCGTTTATCAATCACTGAATATTCGGAGGACCTATGAACCCGACAACTCAAGGTTTGCCCTGCGCCTGCCCAGGTTGCACCTGCCAGGTGACCCATGACACGCGTCACCAGCGCAACGGCAAAGCCTACTGCAGCCAGGCATGCGCCGACTTGCACCCACAGGGTCAAGCGTGCCCCAGTGCCGATTGCCATTGCGAGTCGAATGTGAAGGTGCGAGACCGCTCCGTCAGCGATAGCCAGCTCGACGAGGCGATCGAAGAAACCTTTCCTGCAAGCGATCCCATATCGCCTTGATCATTCAGACCCATTAGGAAAACGGGGGCTGCATCGTGGCTCTAGGGTCTAGCAGTTGACAGCCCCCGGCAAAACTCAACAACCTGCACGTCTCACCGCCCTGCCCTGAGGCTGCCCTTGGACTATTTCACCGCGCTCACCGCCTTCATCGAAGCCGCCGAAGGCAACAATTTCTCGCGTGCCGCCGAGCGCTTGGGGATCAAGGCCTCAACGGTTTCACGCTATGTGAAGGACCTTGAGCAGGACCTGGGCATCGCGCTGTTCAACCGCTCCACACGCACGCTGCATCTGACCGAAGGCGGTCAGACCTTCCTGATACACGCACGCAGGGTATTGGATGAACTGGAACACGCCAAAGCCGCCACGTCTGCGCTGAACCAGCATCCCCGGGGCGTGTTGAAACTCAACCTGCCGCCGGCGTTTGCTCGGCATCACATCCTGCCGGCGTTGAATGACTTTCTGGTGCGCTACCCGCAGATCAGCGTGGAACTGGTGCTGGATAACACCCAGGTCAATTTGATTCATGCCGGCGTCGACTTAGCCATACGCATTGGCGAGCTGGCCGATTCGACCCTCAAGGCACGCAAGCTCAGCGACGGCCACTACCGCTTGGTGGTCAGCCCGGCGTTTGGCATGCAGCACCCTCCTCCTTCCACGCCCACCGACCTGGCCGGTTTGCCTGCGGTGCTGGGCACGGCTACCACCGGCGATATCAGTTTTGTATCCGCCGGCCGCGCGTTCCCGTTGCAGCATGACGGCGTTATTCGAATCAATGACCTGGACGCGCAACTCATCGCCGTGCGCCAAGGCCTGGGCTTTGCGCTGCTGCCCGACTGGCTGGTGGCAAGAAGTATCGAGGCCGGCGACTTGGCAGTGTGGCTGCCCGAATGGCATATCCAGGGCGTGGAGCGGGCGTTTGCGGTGTGGTTTGTGTACCCGCCCAAGCGCATCGTATCGTCCAAGGTCCGGTGTTTTATCGACTTTATCGTTGAACGACTGGGCGAAACACCGGACTGGAAGTGACTCAACTGAAGCGGATACCCAGCGCACGCAGGTAGGTTTGCAGCCCCGCATCCTGAATCGGGATCAGGAACGCCTCGCTATCCGATTCATTAAAATGCGCATGCCAGTAACCCGGTGGCGTGACAAACGCCAGGCCGGGAGACCAGTCGACCCGCTGCGGGTTACGAATTTGCCCATCCGCGTCCAGCTCGGTGCCCACCAATGAATAACAGCCCTTGGGGCAATCAATAATGAAGTCCAGTGCAATCGACTGATGCCGATGGGGTTTCTGCACCGATCCCGCCGGCAGAATCCCGTACATGGCCCACAGCACGTGGGTCACCGTGCGCGTCTGCGGGAAGTGACGGTTGCCCAGCAGGATGCTGATGCGGCTGCGGTCCTGTGCCCTGGGATCATCGGCCGCTTCACGCAACTTCGCGTTGGCCAGTGCTGCTGGGTACAGGGTCGGCGCAAAGCGATCGGCGCGGGGTGTCACCCCCAGGTAACGCAGCAACGGCTCATCGTGCACATAGTAAAGACGTGCATCCTCGCGGGCACTGAAGTGCGCTTGCTGTAATCCCGGCAGGGCGATAAAGCAGCCCTTGGACCATTGAATCTCATACTCCCCCTGAACCACGCTGCCCTCCCCGGCAATCACGTAGAACACCTGGGAAGTGGCGTTGGGTTGCAGGGTCAGCGTGTCGCCACGGTTAAGGCGCATGAAGTTCGCGCATAGCCCGGGGCCTGTCGCAGGGCCTTCGCAGCCCAAGGCGTCGCTGAGGTCCAGCGGTACCACGCGGGAGGGGCCATTGTCATACAGCGAGGCCGGAAAGCTGTGGTAGGGAATGCGGGAAATCAGGTTGGCACTGATGGGATTCGCCGCCTTGCTGTACTCGAAGTACTCGGCGTCCACTTGGTTGATATCCGTCAGTGCGGGGTCGAATTCACGGTTCATCAGGCTCACCTCAGTCTTGGGCTGGATCGCGCAGCACGGTTGAAGCGCTGCACGGGCTAAGTGGACTATAGGCATTGCCCACTGGCGGATGAATGCCTGTAACGGCACAGCAGTTATGCGAAACGGGGCAGTTAACGCAATTGGAACCAGGTGGTTTTCAACTGGGTGTACTTATCAAACGAATGCAGCGACAAATCGCGCCCGAACCCCGACTGTTTGCCGCCGCCAAACGGCACGGTCACATCCAGGGCGTCAATGGTGTTGACCGACACGGTGCCGGCATTCAGGGCACGCGCCACGCGATGCGCACGGTTCAGGTCATCACTCCACACCGATGCCGCCAGGCCGTAGACGCTGTCGTTGGCTTGCTGTATCGCCTGTTCTTCGGTATCGAAGGCACTCACCGCCAGCACGGGGCCAAACACCTCCTCACGGGACAGGCGCATATCAGCGGTGACGTTGGCGAATATCGTCGGCTGGATGAAGTTTGAACAACCCTCGATGTTCAACTGTTGGCCACCGGTCAACAGCGTGGCGCCTTCTGCGCGAGCCTGCCCGATGGCTTGCATGATGCGTGCGGTTTGCCCGCTGTCGACAATTGCACCGGCGGCGCTGGCAGGGTTCAGTGGGTTGCCGGGCATCCAGGCGTGGGATTTATCGATCAGGCGCTCGATGAACTCGTCGTGGATGCAGCGTTGCACGTAGAGGCGCGAATTGGCCGAACACACCTCGCCCTGGTTAAAGAAAATCCCGAAGGCCGCCTTCTCCGCCGCCAGGTCCAGGTCCTGACAGTCTGCAAACACCAGGTTCGGGCTCTTGCCTCCACACTCCAGCCACACCTGCTTGAGGTTGGACTGCGCGGAGTACTGCATGAAGTACTTGCCCACTTGGGTCGAACCGGTAAATACCAGGCAATCGACGTCCGGGTGCAACCCCAGTGCCTTGCCGGCGCCCTCGCCCATGCCTGGCACCACGTTCAGCACGCCCTCGGGGACGCCCGCCTCGAGCGCCAGTTGGGCCAGGCGCAGGGCGGAAAACGGCGATTGCTCAGCGGGCTTGAGTACCACGCTATTGCCTGCCGCCAAGGCGGGTGCCAATTTCCAGGCGGCCATGTCCAGCGGAAAATTCCACGGCACCACCGCTGCAATCACGCCCAATGCTTCGCGGGTGATGGTCGCCAACGCGTTGTGGGCAGTCGGCGCGACCTGATCATAGAGCTTGTCCAGGGCTTCACCGTACCAGGCGAAAACATGGGCCGCGCCGGGTACGTCGACGTTATAGGCGTCCATTACCGGCTTGCCCATGTTCAGGGAGTCCAGCAGTGCGAGTTCTTCGCGGTGGGTCATCAACAGGTCGGCGAGTTTGATCAGGACTTTTTTGCGTTCGCCCGGAGGCATGCGTCGCCACGGGCCGTCGTTAAAGGCACGGCGCGCAGAGCGTACTGCCAGGTCGACCTCCGCTGCACCGCAGGCGGCGACCTGCGCAAGCAAGCGGTTGGTCGCCGGGTTGATGGTGTCGAAGGTCGCCCCGGAGAGTGCACCTACGGGCTGGCCGTCGATCAGGGCGGTGCTGATGAAGGTTTGACGGGCAGCGCGTTGCTGCCAATAGTCGAGGTTGAACATGCTGTACTCCTGAATTGGGCCGTAAGGCTTTTGTAGGAGCGAGCTTGCTCGCGAAAAACTCAAGGGCGCCGCGTTCATCCAGGAAGAACGCGTTATCGTTGACGTTTTTCGCGAGCAAGCTCGCTCCTACGGATGAACCGAGGTGGGGCCTGTTCATTCGGCCATTTGCAGTTCCGGCATGCGTACCCGGAACCCACGCGTGACGCAGAACAAACACACCAGCCCCAGGGCCATCCAGCACAGGCCGATGGTGAACGACAGGCCGGACAGGCTCGTCCACAACCACAGCGTGCTGAGAAACCCCAGGCCCGGCAGGGCGGCGTACAGCAGATAGTTGCGTGTACCGCGCAGCTTCTGGTCGCCCAGGTAATGCTTGATCACGGCCAGGTTCACCGCCGAAAACGCGAACAGCGCGCCAAAGCTGATCATGTTGGCCACGGTGTCCAGGCTGATGAACAGGGCAATCAGCGAAAACAGGCTGACCAGCATGATCGCGTTGGCCGGCACGCGTTTTTTCGTCACCAGCTTGCCGAATACCCTGGGCAACGCGCCGTCGCGGCCCATTGCGAACAGCACGCGGGACACGCTGGCCTGGGAGACCATCGCGGAGGCGAAACAGCCCGCCACATAGGTGGCGGTAAACGCACTCACCAGTAGCTCGCCGCCGACCCGGCGCATCACATCGACCGAAGCCGAGTCGGGATCGGCAAAACTATTCCATTCCGGGAAGACCATCTGGGCGCAATACGACACCACCAAAAACAGCAACCCACCGATCAGCGACACCGCCATGATCGCCTGCGGAATGGTACGACGCGGGTCAGGTGTCTCCTCAGCCATGGTCGACACGGCATCAAACCCCAGGAACGACAAGCACAGCACCGCCGCGCCGGTCATGATCAGCGGCACGCTGAAACCTTCATGGTGAAACGGCTTGAGCAGCGACACCGGCTCGGCTTGCCCGCTGAGGTTGTGGATCGACAACCCCACGAACACCACGATGAACACCAGTTGGGCCACGATCAGCACCCAATTGACCCGGGTAATCGACTCGATACCCACCAGATTCAGCGCCGTCACCAGGGCAATGGAGCCCAATACCCATACCGCGGTGGGCACGGTAGGAAAGTATTCGGACAAGTAGATGCCGATCAGCAAATAGCTGAGCAGCGGCAGGAAGATGTAGTCCAGCAGCAAGGTCCAGCCGGCGATAAAGCCGAAGGAGGCGCCAAACGCCTTGCGCGTATAGGTGTAGACCGAGCCCGAATACGGGTGCGCCTTGACCATGCACCCATAGCTGTAGGCCGTCAGCAGCATGGCAGCCAGGGTCAACAGGTAGGCGGTGGGCAGGTGCCCCTTGGTCATTTGGGTCACCAGACCGTAGGTGGTGAACACCGCCAGCGGCACCATATACGCCAGCCCGAACAGTACAAGCCCGACAAGGCCCAGGGGTTGTCGAAAGCGGCGCGATGAGGTTGGTTGGGTTGGGGTTTGATGGACGGGAGTATCGGCTACGTTTGTTATTGTATTCATTGCTGACTCCTGGAAAGTGGAATGCAGGGCGCCGCGGCGTTCGATCAAATCGACACCTTTGATGAGTCATCCATTGGGAGCGGTGGGCAGGCCGCTATGGGCCGCCCACCCTGTTCAACCGAAGCGGCATGCGGGGGCTCAGCCCTTCACAGTTTTCCCGCGATCCGTGCGGTGCGGTCCACCGCAATGCGGGTCTTGTCGACCAGTTCATCGAGCTCCGCGCGGCTGGCTACCAGGGCCGGCGCCATGATCATGCGGCCCAGGGTCGAGCGAATGATCACGCCTTCTTCAAAGCCAAAAGTGCGGCATTGCCAGGCCAGGTCGTTTTCATTGGCAAAGCGTTTGCGCGTGCCTTTGTCCTCGACAAACTGCAAGGCTGCCAGCAGGCCGGTGCCCTGGATCTCGCCGATCAGCGGGTGGTTGCCAAAGACTTCGTGCAGGAGCTTGTGCAAATACGGCCCGGTGTCGTCCTTTACCTGGCGCACGATCCCTTCGTCACGCAAGGCCTTGAGGTTGGCCAGGGCCACCGCCGCCGCAACCGGGTGCCCGGAATACGTCAGTCCATGAGCAAACACCCCGCCCCGCTCTACCAGGGCTTCGGCCATGCGCTTGCTCAATACCAAACCGCCCATGGGCAGGTAACCTGAGGTCAGGCCCTTGGCGATCGACAACGTGTCGGGTTCGAAGCCGAAATACTGATGGGCAAACCACTCACCTGTACGACCGAAACCGCCAATCACTTCATCAGCGCACAGCAGCACATCGTATTGGCGACAGATACGCTGGATCTCTGGCCAATAGCTTTCTGGCGGAAAAATCATGCCGCCGGCGCCCTGGAAAGGTTCAGCGATAAAACCGGCGACGTTTTGCGCGCCCAACTCCAGAATCTTTTCTTCCAGTTGCAGGGCGCAGCGCCGCCCGAACTCGGCCGGGGTCAAGTCACCACCCTGGGCGTACCAATAAGGCTCGTCAATGTGCGCGACGTCCGGGATCAAGCCGCCCATTTCATGCATGAATTTCATGCCGCCCAGGGCAGACGCCGCCAGGGTGGAGCCGTGATAGCCGTTCCAGCGACCGATCATGATCTTCTTCTGCGGCTTGCCGAGCACTTGCCAGTAGCGGCGTACGGTGCGGATCAGCACCTCATTGGCTTCGGAACCGGAGTTGGTGTAGATCACATGGCTGTAGTGCCCTGGCAACAGGCTGAACAGCAACTCGGACAGCTCGATCACCGCCGGATGGGTGGTGTGAAAGAACATGTTGTAGTACGCCAACTGATCCATCTGCGCAGCAGCCGCAGCCGTCAGGTCCTTGCGCCCATAACCCAGCTGCGTGCACCACAGGCCCGACATCCCGTCCAGGTAACGCTTACCCTCGCTGTCCCACAGGTACAGGCCCTCACCGCGGACCATTACGCGCGGGCCTTCGGCATTCAGCGCCTTTTGATCCACAAAGGCATGGATATGGTGGGCCGCGTCCGAGGCCTGGTAGTCCTGGGTCTGGCGTTGCGGTTCAAAGGGTAGGTTCATGGCTTTTTCTCTTGTTGTGGGTAGTCATGCAGCCGGTCAACGGCCTTTGCTCATGTAGCGTTCGAGGGGGTCTTTGCTCAGCCCGCCCTGGGCCTCGGCCAACGAGTCGATAAACAGGGAAAACAGTTCCGATTGCGTGCCGATGTCGAGCTTGCTGTAGATGTGCTTGCGGTGGGACTTGATGGTGTCTTCGGAGACCCCGAGGCGCTCGGCCAGCGAACGTGTGGAGTGGCCGCGCAGGATCAACTGGGTGATCCGGCATTCGCGTTCGGTGAGCAGCGAGGAGCCGAAGTTGTTGAGTGCCGAGTGAATACGCTGTTCCAACAGGCTTTCGAAACGCGCGCCCTGAGTCTCCAGGCCGACGAAGTGCTTGCCCAGCACTGCCAATACCCATGGTGCTATGCGCTTGAAATGCTCGGTGGTGTCCGCGTCGAGCTTCTGCGTAAAGGCCAGCGACACCGCCAGGCTCAAGCCGTTGCTCGCCTGCAGGATGTAGTTGAGCTCATCCTCCAGGTGCGAATGCCGGTAAAACGACTGGTAGTACTCGCTGTGCTCAAAGTGGTCGGGGGCCACATCGGCGAGGTCGTAGCAGCCGGAAGTGGCGCCCTCCACGCAGGCGCCGTAGAACGGGTCGAGCAAGTAAAAACCGGAGAGGTACTGGCGCACATTGCCCTGGGGCAGCCATGGCCCGTCCAGTTCGAACAATGCGCTGGGCATGCCGTCGTGGGGGTACAGGTACAAGGTCGTGGCCTGAATGGGGCGGATACACCCCAGGGCATCGAACAACGTGGCGGCAAACCCCGCGTGCCCGATGCTCTCGGTCACCCTGGCTATCTGTTCGAACCACTGGGCTGAAGACAGTCGATCATTATCCACTTCGAAGACTCGCCGTCATAACGGTTGGGTGCGACACCAGATCACTGGCGCCGGGGACTGAAGTGATAGTCCCACACCCGCAAAGTCATCGAAATCACCCCTTAGGGTGAGGGGGTGCGCTGGAACCTCGGAATCGCCAAGCCCAGGCTTTCGCGCAAGGTCGAGCCCTCGTAGGCCGTGCGATAAACACCGCGCTCTTGCAGCAAAGGGATGACCTCCTGAGTAAAGCGATCAAATTGCCCAGGGTGCCCGATGTAGATATTGAACCCGTCCACCGCCCGTGCCTCGAACCAATCCGCCATTTTCTGCGCCACCGTGGCCGCGCTGCCCACGAACGCGCCTGGGCGCAATTGCCGGCCAAATTCGACGGCCTGGCGCAGGCTGAAGCCCTGCTCCCGCGCCTGGTCGGCGATGCGTTTGGCAGCGGTGAAAAAACTGCTGCGCGCGGCCTCCAGGCTCTCTTGCGGGAACGGCGCATCCAGGTCGTACTGGCTGAAATCATGCCAGCCAAAATTGCGCCCGAACTCCTTGAGTGCCAGCGCAAAACTGTGGTCGAGCTGATGATAGTGCTGCTCGATTTCCCGAGCATGGGCATCGGTGTCGCCCACATAAATTTCCGCACCGGGCATGATCAGTACCTGTTCCGGATCGCGCCCCCGTTGTGCCGCCCTGCCCTTGATATCCCGGTAAAACCTCTGGCCCTGCTCGATACTGGCCGCGTGGGTGAAGATCACATCGGCAGTGGCGGCGCCCAGGTCGCGGCCTTGCTCCGAGTCGCCGGCCTGGAAAATCACAGGCTGGCCTTGGGGCGAGCGCTGGATATTCAGCGGGCCCACCACCGAGAAGTGTTCGCCCTGGTGATTCAGGCTGTGCAGCTTGCTCGGGTCGAGAAACTGCCCAGTGGCACGGTTGCGCACAAACGCATCGTCTTCGTAAGAATTCCACAGCCCCTGCACCACCTGAACGTGTTCGGCGGCACGCCCGTAGCGGGTGGCATAGTCGTAATGTTCGTCGCGGCTGTAATTGCCGGCGGTACCGGCATCGCCACTGGTCACCACGTTCCAGCCGGCGCGGCCTTTGCTGATCAGGTCCAGGGAGGCGAGGCGCCGGGCGACGTTATAGGGCGAGTTATACGACGTAGTCAGCGTACCGACCAGGCCGATATGCCGCGTGCTCACGGCCAGTGCCGACAGCAAGGTCAGCGGCTCCAGGCGATTGAGGTAATGGGAAGGCGAGCCTTCGGTGATGAACTGGCTGTCGACGATGAACAGCAGGTCGAACAGCGCCGCCTCGGCCTGGCGCGCTATCTCGATGTACCAATCGACGTTGACGCTGGCATCGGCCGGCAACTGCGGATCAAGCCACAGGTTATGGCGGCCCGGCCCACCGCAGCCCATGGTCAGGGCGCCCAGTTTGAGCTGTCTTTTAGTCATTGCGCAGTAGTCCTTCAAGCGGTCAGGGCTGGGTGGTGGCGACGGCGGGCTGCAAGGCGGCTGCAAATGAAGGGTCGAACAACGTGGCGGCCGAGTAAGACTTGACCAGGCCCAGGCCGGCAAAAAAGTCCACGGTCTTTTGCGCCTCGATGGGCGCCTGAGGCGTCAGCGGCTCGACGGTGGTGCGTGCGCGGGCAAACCAGACGCGAGCGATGTCGGCATCAGCGCGGGTGCGCTTGGCCCAGGCATCGGCATACGCGTTGGCGTTGGCCGGGCTTTGGCGGGCCCAGTCGCGGGCTTTTTTCAGGCGCTGGAGGAAGTCGCTGATGGGTTCACGCTTGGCCTCGACAGCACTGGCGTTGGCGGCAATGAAACTCTGGGCCGGGATCAAGTCTTCAGCGGTTGCCAGCACCCGCGCACCTTGGCGTTCCTGTTGCGTGACGTAGGGTTCCCAGGTGGCGATCACGTCAACTGCACCGCCTTCCAGCGCGTGGGAGGCATCCAGGGCGCTGAGGTAGCGCCATTGCAGCGAATCCCGCGCAACCCCGGCCTTGTCCAGTGCGGTCAGCAACAGTTGCTGGCTCCAGGAACCTTTCCAGATCGCAGCGCGCTTGCCTGCCAGATCGGCCAGGCTGTGGATCGACGAGTCTTTTTTTACCAGGATGGCTACGCCGTCGAGATTTTGCCGGCTGACGGCAATCACCTTGATCGGTGCACCCAAGGCGCCCAGGAACAACACCGGGGCATCCCCGAGCAGGCCCAGGTCCAGGCTGCCGACGTTGAGCGCTTCGGCCACCGGCGACCCGGCCGTGAACTGCTTCCAGTCCAGCGTGTAAGGCAGGTCATCGAGCACCCCCGCCGCTTCCATCACGGCCTGAGCGTTGTAGCTCTGGTCGCCGACCACCAGGGTTTGGGCCTGCGCCGTCAGGCACAGCAAAGAGGCGGCCAACCCGGCCGCCAGGGTTTTGAGGTAACGCACGTTCGTCTCCAGATGCCTTGTGGGGCATTCAAATCGATCCGCACGCACGGTCTCGGTTTTAAAAAGCTTTTATCTGTGGCGAGGGAGCTTGCTCCCGCTGGGCAGCGTAGCGGCCCCATGCTCCTGACAAAGAGC